>CAIQIL010000586.1 GCA_903871865.1 uncultured Burkholderiales bacterium | reverse complement strand
CCTGCGCGACTGTGACGCCATCACGCAGACCGCACGCTTCGGTGGCTCGCACGACTGCCGCAGGACAGGCGGCCCACAAGCCCGATGACTACTGGGTATTCCGGCAGGCCTAACGAACAAGGTAAGCGGCGCCGGAGAACCGAAGGTGCGTAGGGCACCAACACTGGCCATAAAAATGGCGAAGCCATGGCCAGTGTTGGCGTCCGCTTGACCGCACAGTTAGGCGCGGGCTTTGGTGAGATTGCTGCTGCACTTTCGGTGGGCATTCGTCATTAGGTTTTGGTTTGTGCTTTTCGACTAATCCGAATTACGAGCCAGAGTGTTGGTAGTGCTACGGCGCAAAACAGTGCAATAGGTAGAAGATACGCTGTGACCAGAGGGAGCATGCTTTCGCTTAGAGCTTGGGGGTGCCAGTCGCTGAACTGCGGTTTGTCTGCGGGGGTTACAACGTCCATGCTGATGACGTTGGGAGCGACAAGATAGAAGGCAGCGCCGTACAGTGCATAGAGGGCGATGACGCTAAAGGCAAAGAGTACAAGAGGCCTTGAGACTTTATGTCTTGCAAGCCATGATGCTGATGACGCAAGCATGGCCGGTAGTCCAATGAGGATCAAAAGGTCGAGCATTCAGCTGTCCGTTTATGTGCGGGCGAACGGGTTGGCCTAACTGAATTTAGACCCACCCCACTCTACCCGAGGTGTTGGTCTAACACGATCCCCCTGACGGGCGATGACAGGCGCCACGCCCCAGGGCAACATCCCCCCGCACCCCGCAGCAGTCATCGCGGACGCCCGCATTAGGCAACCTAAAAAACTGCGCCCCAGCCCGTCATGCACGCCACCACTGCCACGCCCCCTCCCCGCCTGCTCGACCAACTCCGCGCCCGCCTGCGCACGCTGCACTACAGCATCCGCACCGAACAGGTGTACGTCGATTGGGCGCGCCGCTTCATCCTCCACCACGGCAAGCGCCACCCGCGCGACATGGGCGCCGCCGAGGTCGAAGCCTTCCTCACCCATTTGGCCGTGGGCCGCAACGTGTCCGCCGCCACGCAGAACCAGGCCAAATCCGCCCTGCTGTTCCTTTACCGCGAAATACTCAGCATTGAGCTGCCGTGGTTGTCGGAGGTGGTTTCGGCCAAGCAATCGCGCCGCTTGCCAGTGGTATTGACCGAACGCGAAGTGCGCGAATTGCTGCTGCAATTGAATGGCACCACCGGCCTGATTGCCAGCCTGCTGTATGGCACCGGCATGCGCCTGCTGGAGGGTTTGCGCCTGCGCATCAAGGATGTCGAATTCACGCGACGGGAAATCCTCATCCGCGCGGGCAAGGGCAACAAGGACCGCGTCACCGTGCTGCCCGAAAACCTCATCGCGCCTTTGCAGCATCAAATCGCCAAATCCCGCGCGCTGCATTTGAAAGACTTGGCCGAGGGTTTGGGCGAGGTTGGGCTGCCCGACGCCCTCGCGCAGAAATACCCCCGCGCCGGATGCGCCTGGGGCTGGCAATTCGTTTTCCCGAGTGCGCAGCGCGCCATCGACCCGCGCTCAGGTGTCGAGCGCCGCCACCACCTCTGCGAACAAACGGTGCAGCGCGCCGTGGCCCTGGCCGCCCGCCGCGCCGGCATCGACAAACCCTGCAGCCCGCACGTGCTGCGCCACAGTTTTGCCACGCACATGCTGCAGGCCGGCTACGACATCCGCACCGTGCAGGAACTGCTCGGCCACGCCGATGTCGCCACCACGCAGATTTACACCCACGTCATGAACCGCGGCGGGCGCGGCGTGCTCAGCCCCTTCGACAAACTCTGATTCAACCCCATTGCCGCTGAAAGCGGCACCGATGCCCCAAAAAGGGGCGCACGTGCCGCAAAAAGCGGCAACGGACTCGCTTTTCGCGACAGCGCACGCGCTTTTTGCGACAACGCTGCCCCTCAAAGCGGCGTCAGACGCGCTTTTCACGACACGGTCCTCGCTTTTTGCGACAGCGCTGTCGCTTTCCACGACACGCGTGCCGCTTTTTGCGGCACCCACGCCCCTGAAAGGGGCGCCGCTGCCGCTCAAAGTGCCTCGGACGGCACTTTCTGCGCGGTGCTGCGCGCCTCGGCGCCGGTGCGCGCCGTTTCCACCACCACCTGCCACAGGCCGCCGTCGGGCATGCGGCACACACTGCTCACGCGCAGCCAGGGGCCGGTGTGGGCATCGCCTTGGGGCGCCAGCGTTTCGCTCAGCACCGTGGCCTGGGCGCCGTCGAAGCCATCGGGCGTGGTGGTGGCGGTGCGCAGTTGGCGCGCGGCCTCGTCCAGGCCCTGGCGGCGCGACAGCACGTACCAGGCGCCCCCGCCCACCAGCACCGCCAGCAAAGCCAGTTCGACCATGGGGTTCAGCGGCCCACGATGGCCAGCACCGTGCGCGCGATCAGGCGCACGTCCAGCCACAGCGAGGACTCGTCCACATACTGCGCGGCCAGGGCCAGCTTGTGCGGCAGCACCTCGTGGATGTAGGCCTGCTCGGGGTCGCTGGCGCGGGCCAGCACGCTGCTTTCGTCGCGGTACTCGATGGAAGCGATGTCGGTGATGCCCGGGCGCACCGACAGCACCTTCTCGCGCAGGGCCGCGGGGTAGTGCGCCACGTAGCGCGGCACCTCGGGGCGCGGCCCCACCAGGCTCATGTCACCCAGCCACACGTCCAGCAGCTGGGGCAGCTCGTCGAGCTTGGAGGCGCGCAGGAAGTGGCCCACGCGGGTGATGCGGCGGTCGGCCCCCACCGTGATCTGCAGGCCCTGGCTGGGCTGGCCAGGCACAGCATTCCCCAGGTTCGCCACATGCCGCATGGTGCGGAACTTGTGGATGCGAAAAGGTTGGCCGAAGCGGCCCACGCGCTCCTGGCGGAACATCACTGGCCCGGGCGAGTCCAGCTTCACGCACAGCGCGATCAGGCCCAGCAGCGGCATCAGCAGCAAGAGGCCGATGCTGGACAGCAGCACGTCGAACAAACGCTTGGCCATCACTGTCGCCTACGCCATCACCGTCATCAACGCCATCACCGCCATCAACGGCCGCAGGCCTTGCGCACGGCCGCGATCACGCGGTCGGTGTCGGCCTCGCTCATGCGGGTGTACAGCGGCAGGCTGACCATGCGCTCGTAAGCCTTCTGGCTGTGCGGGAAGGTCTCGGGCTGCAGGCCGTAGCGGTCCTTCCAATACGGGTGCAGGTGCAGCGGGATGTAGTGCACGCTCACGCCGATGCCATCGGCGAACAGGCTCTCGATGAAGCCGTCGCGGGTGATGCCTTGGGCGATGGCCTCGTCGCTCAGGCGCACCACGTAGAGGTGCCAGGCGTGGACGTCGCCTTCGTGCACGGGCCGCGGGGGCAGCACCAGGGGCAGGTCGGCCAGGGCGGCGTCGAAGCGCTGGGCGATGTGCTCGCGTTGGGCCTGGAAGCCGTCGATGCGCTTGAGCTGGTGCAGGCCCAGGCTGGCCGCGATGTCGGTCAGGTTGTACTTGAAGCCGGGCGCGACGATTTCGTAATACCAGCTGGGCACCTTGGCGGTGAAGCGGTCGAAGGCATCGCGGTTGATGCCGTGCAGGCGCATGACCTTGGCGCGCGCGGCCAGCGCGGCGTTGCGCGTGACCAGCATGCCGCCCTCGCCCGTCGTCATCGTCTTGTTGGCGTAGAAGCTGAAGACAATGGCGTCAGACGCGTGGTTGCCGATCAGGCGGCCCTGCCAGGTGGTGGGCAGGGCGTGGGCGGCGTCTTCCACGACCTTCAAGCCGTGCTTGCGCGCAATCGCCGAGATGGCGTCCATGTCCACCGCCAGGCCGGCGTAGTGCACCGGCATGATGGCCTTGGTGCGCGGCGTGATGGCGGCCTCGATGGCGGCCGGGTCGATGTTCAGCGTGGCCGGGTCGATGTCCACGAGCTTGACGTCGGCACCCAGGTAGCGCACCACCTCGGCCGTGGCCGTGAAGGTGTGGGTGGTGGTGATGACCTCGTCGCCCGGGCCGATGCCCAGCGCTTCGAGCGCCAGGTGCAAACCGGCCGTGGCCGAGTTGACGGCGATGGCGTGCAGCTCGCCCGTGCCTTCAGCATTGCCATGGTGGATCAGGTAGGCCGCGAAGGCCTGCTCGAACTGGCGCGCCTTGGGGCCGGTGGTGACCCAGCCGGAGCGCAGGGTGTCCACCACCTCGGCGATTTCTTCTTCACCGATCTCGGGCAGGGCAAAGGGCAGGAAGGGGGGCTTGTGGTCGATGCTCATGGCGGTCTTGGGGCGGTCTTTCAGTTCATCGGGTCAGGCGACCGAAGGCAGGGTCGGGGCGGCGGCGCACCAGCGCATCCCACCAGCCACGCAGCGAGCCCAGGCCGTAGCCGAAGTGGTAGGCGGCGATCACATCGGGCAGGTGCCACCAGAGGTCGCGGCCGGCCTCGCGGCTGATCGCGGTGCTCACGGCGAACACCGCGGCGCCGTACAGCGTGCTCAGGGCCATCAGGCCACCGGCGCCGAGTGCGGCCAGCCACAGCGCGGCCAGGCGGTAGTCGGCGGCGGGCGGCAGCAGGTAGCTCACCGCGGCACCCAGCAGCATCAGCATCAGGCACAGCAGCAGCGCCGCCACGAACAGGCCGGGGACGAGGTGGCGCAAGGCCGCGGCCTGGCCGTGCTTGCGCATGACGAAGGGCTTCCAGTAGCCGTACTGGCGGTACTGGCGGAAGACATCGCGCTTGCTGCTGCGCGGGAAGTACACCGAGCGGATGCTGGCCGATTGCCAGATGCGCCCGCCGCCCTGGTGGATGCGCAGGTTGTGTTCGTCGTCCTGGTTGCGCACGAGGGTCTCGTCGAAGCCGCCGAAGCGCTCGAAGGTGCTGCGCGGCCAGGCGCCCAGGTACACGGTGTCGACCTCGCCACTGAAGCCCACATCGCGCGAACGCGCCCCGCCCGACACCCACTTCGACTGGAAGGCGGCGGCCACGGCGCGCTGCACGGTGCCCCCCTTGCCCTCTGCCCCTTGCGCGCACCAGGGGCCGCCCACGTTGTCTGCACCGGTGGCCTGCCAGGTGGCCAGGCACTGGGCGATGTAGTCGGGCGCGTACACCGTGTGCACATCGAGGCGCACGATGAAGTCGCCCGTGGCGTGTGCGATGCAGCGGTTCAGCCCGGTCGAGACGATGCGGCCCGGGTTGTCGATGACGTGGAAGCGGGCATCCCCGGCGCACCAGGCCGCCAGCAGCTCGCGCGTGCCGTCGTTGCTCATGCCATCGGCGACCCAGACCTCCAGCGCGACGTCCGCCGGCAGCTGCTGCTCGGCCACGCTCTCGCAGAAGGCTCGGATGTGGGCCGCTTCGTTGCGGCAGGGCACGATGACGGAGATGTGCATCGGAGGGGTCACTGGGGCATTCAACCCGTCACCGCGCGCTTGCGCTGCTGGCGCGGCACGGTGGGGTGGAGCAGGCGCTGGTAGAGGCGCCACATGGCGTCCATCTGGCCGCGGCGCGAGGCGTCGCGCTCGATGCGCTCGCGGTTGTGCAGGCCCATCTGGGCCGACTGCGCGGGGTGGTCGTGGGCCAGCAGCAAAGCTTGCGTGAGGGCCTCGGCGTCGCGCACGGGCACGACCCAGCCGCCTTGGTCATCGACCCACTGGCGGTTGGCCGGCAGGTCGGAGGCCAGCACGGGCAGGCCGCAGGCCATGGACTCCAGCACCGACACCGAGGTGGCGTCCGAGGTGGGCACCGACACCGACACCCGGCTTTGCTGGATGGCTTGCACCATCTGCACGTCGTTGACGCGGCCGTGGAACTGCACCTGGTCTTGCAGGCCAAGCTGGGCCACTTGCGCGTGCAGGGCATCGCTCAGGCTGCCGCCGCCCAGCAGGTGCAGGCGCGCACGGGCCTGCGGGCGTTGCGCAGCGAACTGCGCGAAGCCTTCGACGATGGTGTCGATGTTGTAGTTCGGCTCCCAGCTGCGCAGGCTGACGATGTCGAAGTGGGTGGGGTCGGCGGCGGTGTCGGAAGGCGTGAACACGTCGGTGTCGGCCCCCCACAAAATCTGGTGGCAAGGCGCCTGCGGGTGGTAACGCGCGATCTCGTCGATCATGTCGAAGGAATCGGCCGTGATCAGGTCGGCGTGGCGCAGCGACCAGGCCACCACCAGGCGCATCAGGCGGCTGTCGCGCGGCGTCACGAGGATGTCGCTGCCCCAGGCGGTCAGCACCGTGGGCAGCTTCAGGCCGCACACCGCCGCCCACAGGCCATACGAGGTCACGTAGTGGCCGTGCACCAGCGTGGGCTGGAAGCGCGCGGCCACCTCGCGGGCCACGCGGCGCACCTCGGGCAGGGCCTTGAACCACGTCAGCTTGTCGCTGCCCGGCGCGATGGCGATGACCTCGGTCGCGCCCGGCACCTCGGCCGGCTGGCGGGTGATGACGATGGCCTGGGCGCCGCGCTCCACCACGGCGGCCACCCAGCGGCGCGTGTGCACGCTGGACGCATCGGCAAAAAACAGGATGCGGGTGCCGACGTCGGGGTGCGGGGTGCTCATGCGGGGGCTTTCGGGTGGCCGGGCTCAGCGGATTGCAAGGCACGGCGCAGGTGGTCCTTGCCGGCCCATTGGGCGTAGACGGCGTGCAGCTCGGGGTGGCGCAGCAGCAGCGGGCCGTCGAGCTCGCGCGTGTCGCCGATCACCACGGCCGGGCGGCCATGGCCTTGCGGGCCCAGGATGGCGAAATCGGGCACCGAGCCCGACACGAAGCTGTAGCCCTGCACGATGACGCCCTTGCCGATCTGTGCGCCCGGCGCGATCACGCTGTGCGGGCCCAGGAAGCTGTAGGCACCCACGCGGGTGGCGCGGCGCACGTAGCCGGCGGGCTTCGGGTCGGTGATGTAGCGGCGGCCCATGATGCGCACCGCGCGGTGGCTGGAGTGGCTGAGGATGGACACGTAGTTGGTGACCTGCACGCCCTCTTCGATCAGCAGGCCGTTGGAGCCGTCCAGGCGGTTGAAGTGCCCCACGAAGACGTGGTCCTGCAGCACCAAGCCCTCCTTGCCCTCGATGCAGCTGTGCGTGCTCACCCGCGTGTGCGGCTGGAAGCTGCCATCGGCATTGCGCCAGCCGTACACGGTGCGGGGGCCGGTGAACACCGACAGCACGCGCACCAGCGGCTGCTTGAGGAAGTGGCTCAGGGGGGTCATGGGGCGAAAAGGTACGGACGCCTGAGATTGTCGGCGGAAATCACGCCCCTGTTCGCCAGAGCGACCGAGCGTGATGCATGTCACACTCGTCGCCAAATCCACCCCTGGCCTGGAGGGTGCCGCGCATCGCACCGCCTGGGGTAGGATGCTCGCGTAAACCCTTAAAGGCCGCGCAGCGTCCACACAATCTCCAGGAATCCCATGAACCGCCAACTGATCACCGCCTTGTCCCTGTGCTGTGCCGCTGCCAGCGCGCACGCCACGCCCGCCGTCCTGGGCAGCGCCACGCAGGGCGGCCTGAGCATCGGCGGCGCCACCGCCGTGTCCTTCAGCGGCTACGACGGCAGCGCCTCGGTGAGCACCGGCGTCCTGAGCCAGGGCGACACCGGCACGCTGACCGCCCTGACGGCCGGCACCATCAGCTTCACCTACCTGGGCCACGAGTCGGCATACGTCAATGCCTTCAACTTCAATGGCCAGCACCTCACCCAAGGCCTGCCCATCGGCAGCGCCCTGAGCGCCAACATCGCCGCCGGCGCCGTGAACTTCAGCTTCACGAACTACGCCGGCCTGTTCGGCTGGGACGCCACCACCTACACCAACGGCAGCAGCATCGGCTCGATGGCCTTCATGCCCGCCGTGAACACCGCGAAGTACGGCAACTTCGACTTCGTCGTCGGCTTCAACGACAAGCGCCCCGGCAGCACGCTGGGCGACCGTGACTTCGACGACTTCGTGGTCGGCGTGAAGTTCACCCCCAAGTTCACGCCACCGGCCATCCCCGAGCCCGGCACCTGGGCCCTGATGGCCCTGGGCTTGG
>CAIQIL010000585.1 GCA_903871865.1 uncultured Burkholderiales bacterium | reverse complement strand
GGGCCCGTCGCCGCGGCACCGTCGGCTCAGGCCACGAAGTAGTACACCGTGAGGTAGTGTGAGGCGCTGCCGCCCATGACGAACAGGTGCCAGATGCCATGCGCATGGCGCCAGCGCTCGCCCGTGACGTAGAAGACCACGCCCACGGTGTAGAGCAAGCCCCCCAGCAGGAGCAGCAAGGCACCGGGTGTGCTCAGGCGGTCCAGCAGGGTGGCGGCCGAGGCCGCGCCCAGCCAGCCCATCAGCAGGTAGAGCGGCAGCGAGGGGGCGGCGTCCGCGTGGGCGCGCAGCTCCCGCACGATGCCCAGCACCGCCAGGCCCCAGACCCCGGCCAGCAAGGCCCCGCCCAGCAGCCCGCCGATGCTGAGGACGGCAAAGGGCGTGTAGGTGCCCGCGATCATCAGGAAGATGGCGCAGTGGTCGGCCTTGGCCCACCACAAGCGGGCCTGGCCGCGCAAGCCATGGAAGGCCGATGAGGCCATGTAGAGCATCACCATGGCGGCGCAGAACACCGACATGCAGGCCAGCTTGCCGGCGTCTTGCCAGACGCCGGGCTGGCCCAGCAGGCACACCGTGCCCACCACGGCCAGCAAGAGGCCCAGCAGGTGGGTGAGGGTGTTGAAGCGTTCGCCGTGGTGCATGGGGGCTCGCAGGATGGGGCTCAGGCGCCCGCGGCCGAGAGGCGCCGGGCGTTGGCCATGGTCTGGTCGTGCACCGGTGCCAGGCCGGCCGACAACACCTTGGCCGCCGCCGTCGGCATCTGCATCAGCACCTGGGCCGGGTGGTCATCGTGTGCGTTGTGGCCACTGGCCAGGGCGAGCGAGCCGCGCGTGAGCGATTCGGCCAGCGCCATCTGCGAGTGCCAGGCCTGGTGCCACATCGCCATCCAGGACTTCTGGAAGGCCAGCAGCTTTTCGCTGCCCATCAGCATCATTTCGTCGTGGTCGCCCTGGCTGGGGTTGATGCCGGCCATGGCCATGCGCGTGAGGCGCTGTGCCACCACCTGGGGGGCGGCCATGGAGAGCTCGATGGCCTGCGTGGTCAGGTGCTGCTGGGCGTCCGGGTGGGTGTCGGGGGGGGCGAGGGACATGGCGCGAGGCCTTTCGGCAAAAGGTGAGGACAGGCAGGCAAGCGAGGCAAACGGTCGCGCAGGGACATGCAGCGCGCACCAGCAAACCCGGAGGCAGGTGGGCACAATGTGCCAGACCTTTGCAACACATCTTGCAGAAAGCGTGCCATGGGCCATTTGTTTTCACCGTTCACCCTCGGTTCACTCCCGCTGGACAACCGCATCGTGATCGCGCCGATGTGCCAATACTCGGCACAAGACGGCCGAGCCAGCGACTGGCACCTCATGCACCTGGGCCACCTGGCGCTGTCGGGCGCGGGGCTGTTCATCCTGGAGGCCACGGCCGTGACGCCCGAGGGCCGCATCTCGCCGCTGGACCTGGGGCTGTGGTCCGATGACACCGAGGCGGCCTTGCGCCGTGTGCTGGACGCCGCGCGCAAGCATTCGCCCATCCGCTGGGGCATCCAGCTGGCGCACGCGGGGCGCAAGGCCTCGGTGGCCGCGCCGTGGACGGGCGGTGCGCGCGTGTTGCCGGGTGTCTTGCCTGATAACGGCGGCTGGCAAACGGTGGCGCCCTCGGCTGTGCCATTCCGGGACAGTGACCCCGCGCCCGAATCCCTGGATGGCACAGGGCTGCAACGCATCCGCCAGGCCTTTGCCGACGCGGCCCGGCGCGCCCACCGCCTGGGCCTGGACCTCATCGAGATCCACGCGGCGCACGGCTACCTGCTGCACCAATTCCTCTCGCCCTTGAGCAATGCGCGCACCGATGCCCACGGTGGCACGCTGGCAGGGCGCATGCGTTTCCCGCTGGAGGTGTTCGAGGCGGTGCGCGAGGCCGTGCCGGCCGGCATGGCGGTGGGCGTGCGCATCTCGGCCACCGACTGGGTGCCCGGTGGCTGGGACCTGGCGCAAAGCCAGGTGTTCGCCCAGGCCCTGCGTGCGCGCGGCTGCGATTTCGTCCACGTCTCCAGCGGTGGGCTGTCGGCCCAGCAGCAGATCACGCTGGCGCCCGGCTACCAGCTGCCTTTTGCCGAGGCCATCAAACGCGAGGTGGGCCTGCCGACCATCGGCGTGGGCCTGATCACCGAGCCCGAGCAGGCCGAGGCCGTGGTGGCTTCGGGGCAGGCCGATCTGGTGGGGTTGGCGCGGGCCATGCTCTACAACCCGCGCTGGCCCTGGCATGCCGCGGCACGGCTGGGTGCGCGCGTGCACGCGCCGCCGCAGTACCTGCGCTGCCAGCCCGCGGGCCTGCGCGAGCTGTTCAACCTGCCTTGACGTGGATGCTGTCCTGATGCTGTCCAATAGGGCCATGCCTTCACCTTCTTCCGCACCTTCTGCCACCCAGGCCACGGTACCCGCCTCGGAGGCCGAGCGCACCGAGCAGCGCCTCACCGAGCTGGAGATCAAGTCCGCCTTCACCGAAGACCTGCTCGACCACCTCAACGAGACCATCGTCGCGCAGCAGCGCCAGATTGACCTGCTGTTGCGCGAGCTGAGCGCCTTGCGCCAGCAGCAGACCGACAGCCAGCCCACCGCCTTCCGCAGCCTGCGCGACGAGCTGCCCCCGCATTACTGAACGGCCCCCGCCATGACATCCATTTCTTCCGTGGCCGTCGTCGGCGCGGGCCTGGCCGGCCTGAGCTGTGCCCAGGCCTTGCGCAGCGCAGGCCTGCAAGTCACCGTGCTGGACAAGAGCCGCGGCGTGGCCGGCCGCATGAGCACCCGCCGCGGCGAGGGCTGGCAGGCCGACCATGGCGCCCAGTACTTCACAGCGCGTCACCCGGCCTTTGCCGCCGAAGTGGCGCGTTGGACCGACGCTGGCGTGGCCGCGCCCTGGACGCCGCGCATCGCGGTGCTGGGGGGCGATGACCCGCAACGCGACCTCCGGGGATCCCTGGGCGGCGGCGCATCGGGGGGGAGCGGTGAGGCGCGTGAGGGCGGTGATGGTGGCCTGGTGCGCCACGTCGGTGTGCCGCGCATGACCTCGCCCGCGCAGTGGCTGGCCGAGGGCCTGGGCGTGCGCACCGGGCACACCGTCCAGACTGTGCAGCGCGACGGCGCGCGTTGGCGCCTGGGCACGGCCGAACACGGCTGGCTGCCCGAGGCCTTCGATGCGCTGGTGCTGGCCATGCCTGCGCCCCAGGCCGACACGCTGCTGCGGCTGGGGTGGCAAGGCATGGATGGCGCAGTTGCAGTTGCGAATGCGGATGCGGATGCGGATGCCCGGGCGCAGGCCCATGCCCTGGCCGATGTCGCCGCGGCCGTGACCATGCGCGGCTGCTGGGCGCTGATGCTGCGTTTCGACGCGCCCGTGGCCCTGCCCTTCGATGCCGCCTTCGTGAACGCCGGGCCCTTGCGCTGGATGGCGCGCGACAGCCACAAGCCGGGACGGCCCGCGTCTGCGACGGCGACGGCGACGGCGGCGGGGGGGGAGACCTGGGTGCTGCACGCCAGCCCCGCGTGGAGCGAGGCCCACATCGAAGACACCCCCGAGGCCGCCGCGCAAGCCTTGCTGGCCGCCTTTGCCGGGTGGGGTGGGCCGAGCCCCGCGGCCTGGACGGCCCACCGCTGGCGCTACGCCGACAGCCTGCCGCCACCGCCCGGCCTGCGCCACTGGCTGCCCGAGTGGGGCCTGGGCCTGTGTGGCGACTGGTTGGCCGCGGGCAAGGTGGAGGGCGCCTGGTTGAGCGGGCATGGCCTGGCCATGCAGGT
>CAIQIL010000584.1 GCA_903871865.1 uncultured Burkholderiales bacterium | reverse complement strand
GCCATCTTTCAGGCCATCGTCCAGCGCCTGCACGGCACGGCCTGCGTAGGCTTCGGTGTCACCGCGGGCCAGGATGGCGGCCTCGCGCACGGCGGGCAGGCCGCGCGTGACGTCGATGGCCACGGTCGGGTCGGTGTAGGGCCCCGAACAATCGTAGAGCGTGACCGCTTCGCCATTGGTCAGCGAGACCTCGCGCATGGGCACGCGCACGCCGGGGTGGCTGCCTTCGACATAGACCTTGCGGGACGCTGGCAGCGGTTCGCGCGTCAGGCGGGTGCGCTCGTTGAGGGACGCGGCGGCAGGGGGACGGTCGGTGTCGGGGGCAGTCTCGGGGGCGGTGTCTCGGGCGTTCACGGTCGGCTCTCCTCGGTGTGGGACAGGTGCCACGGCGGATGCCATGGGACACGTGCTCCGAGGGGTGCCAAGCGGGCACTGGACAGCGACCAGGGAAGGGGAGAGGCCCGATGCGGGGTGGCCCAGGAGCAGCGCACGCACATCGGGCTGCCCCCGTCACGGACCACCACAGGCCAGACAGGACAGCTCTTCTTTCGCCGGTATGAGCCGGATCAAGTTCAACGGGTTCGGTGGATCACCATCTCAGCGTCACTGCGCGGCCCTGAGCGAACTCAAGCCACACGCGGGACACACCCCGGAGCAAGCTCGCAGTGTAGCGCGAGCCGGCCGGGCCTGCCGATCAACGGGGTCGGCCTTGGGGTGATGGGCCTTCGGCCGTCAAGGCGTTGAGGCTCAGGCCCATGTGGCCACGCCCCGAGGTGCGCGATGCCGTGACCGGGCGTTCCGAGGTGCTGCCTTCCAGAGGAAAGCGCTCGGTGACTGGCTCGGCGAGGCTGTGTTCGGGGGTGGATGCGGCGCCGACTTCGGGAGCGCGTTCGGCCTGCTGGCGCGCCAACGCACCGGCGTCCCAGCGCACAGGGCGGGGGCCGGCGATGGCCAGCAGCAGGGCCAGGGGAGCGATCGCGAACAGGGGGCGCATGGGCAGGGGCAACAACGTCGGTGACCGCGCCAATGCGGCCGGCCTCTGCGTCAGCACCAGAGGGTGTGCTTGAGCTACCGCAGTTCAGACCAGTGTAGGCAGCCTCTTGCCTCGCTCACACCCCCGGCACAAGGGGCACCCCCCTGACGGCGGGTGGGCCCTGCGGGGGCTGTTGGGCGCTTGTCGGTGGTCTGTCGCCGTGGCGCGTCAGTGCTTCGCCTGACGCGGTGGGTGCCACTGCACAGCGTGCGCCGCGTTGGCGCTCGCCTGGCCGTTGGCATGCGCACGGTGGTCGCGCGCGGGCAAGGCAGGGCCGCTGCCGCAACCGCCGCTGCAACTCTGGCAACCGCCCGATGCCGATGCCGTGGGCACGCCCGGCGTGCCGGTGCCGCAGTGGGCGCCACCGTGGGCAGGGTGGGCGCCCGCTTTGCGTGGCCACCAGCGGCGCACCAGGTAAGCCAGGGCCAGCAGGCCGATGGCCAGCGTGATCCAGGTTTGCCAAGACTGCCCACCGTGCGCCATGTTCACCTCACAGCCCCCAGGCCATCGCCGTGTGATAGACCAAGAAAGACGCGCCATAGGCCAGCACGAACAGGTAGCCCAGCATCAGCAAGGGCATGCGCCAGCCATTGGTCTCGCGCTTGACCGCGATGACGGTGGACAGGCACTGTGGCGCGAACACGTACCAGGTCATCAGCGACAGGGCCGTGGGCAGGCTCCAGGCGTGGCCGATGAGCTGCACCAGCGCACTCGACAGCTCGTCGCCCGTTTGCGACATGGCATAGACCGTGCCGAGCGCGGCCACGGCCACCTCGCG
>CAIQIL010000583.1 GCA_903871865.1 uncultured Burkholderiales bacterium | reverse complement strand
CGGTGCCAGTTCAGTGCTCGGGCAAGCGGCTGGCCAGCACCTTGTCGATGCGTTTGCCGTCCATGTCCACCACCTCGAAACGCCAGCCTTCCCATTCGACGACGTCGGTGGTGCGTGGCAGGCGGCCCAGCAACAGCATCACCAGACCGGCCAGCGTGTTGTAGCGGCCGCGGTCTTCGTCGGGCAGGGTCTTGACCTCCAGGCGGTCCTTCAGCTCGGGCGCGGGGATGAGGCCATCGATCAGCCAGGAGCCATCCTCGCGCTGGACCGCCCAGGCATCGTCCGAATCTTCCGAGGCCGTGAACTCGCCGGTGATGGCTTCCAGCACATCGCGCAGCGTGATGACGCCTTGCACCTCGCCGTACTCATCGACCACGAACACCATCTGCACATCGGAGGCGCGGAAGTGCTCCAGCAACTCCATGCCGGAAAGCGTCTCAGGCACGAAGACCGCGGGCAGCAGCCCCTGCGTCAGGTCGTTGTTCTGGTGCTGGGTGAGTTGGTGGAGCAGCTGCTGCGCGGTCATCACACCGATGACATCGTCCAGGCCACCGCGGCAGACCGGGTAGCGCGAGTAGCCGTGCTCGGCGATGGTGGCCAGGTTCTCGGCCATGGGCACCTCGGCATCGAGCCAGGCGATGTCCCCGCGCGGGATCATCATCGAGCCGATCTGGCGCTCGTCGAGGCGGAACACATTGCGCACCATCTGGTGTTCGTGCGCTTCGATCACGCCGGCGTCCAGGCCTTCTTCCAGCTGCGCGGCGATTTCTTCTTCCGTCACGCTGCGCCCGCCGTTGTCGCTCACACCCAGCAGCTTGAGGATGCCGACGGTGGTGGCCGACAGCATGGCCACGAAGGGCTTGGCGATGCTGGAGAGCAGCCGCATGGGTTTGGCCACCAGGCGCGCCACGGACTCGGGGTACATCTGGCCGACGCGCTTGGGCACCAGCTCGCCGAAGATGATGGTGACGAAGGTGATGATGAGCACCACCAAGCCGGTGGCGGTGACGGCGGCCACGCGGTCGTGCAGCTCGAAGTGGGCCTGCAGCCAGTGGGACAGAGGCTCGGAGAAAGCCGCGTCACCGACGATGCCGTTGAGCACGCCGGTGGACGTGATGCCGATCTGGACCGTGGAGAGGAACTGCGTGGGGTTGTCGTGCAGCTCGATGGCGGCGAGCGCACCGGCATCACCGGTTTCGGCCAGCACCTGCAGGCGCGCCTTGCGGCTGGAGGCCAGGGCCATTTCCGACATGGCGAACAAGCCATTGAGGAAGGTGAGGAAAATCAGCAGCGCAAGTTCCATGGAAGGCGCCGGGCGCACGCCGGGCCGTCGGTCAAGATCGTTCAAGCGTAGCAGAATCCCTGCCATGATCTACCTTGTTGGCGACCTGCAGGGCTGCTGCGATCCGCTGGAGCGGCTGCTGCAGACCCTCGATTTCTCCCCCTCGCGGGACCATGTTCATTTCCTGGGCGACCTCGTCAACCGCGGGCCGGACAGCCTGGGGGTGCTGCGCCGCCTGCGCGACCTGGGCGGCTCGGCCACCTGCCTGCTGGGCAACCACGACCTGCACTTGCTGGCCGTGGCCCATGGTGTGCGCAAGCCGCACCGCAGCGACACGCTCGATGCCATCCTGCAAGCCCCCGACCGCGATGACTGGCTGAACTGGCTGCGCCATCAGCGCCTGGCCGTGCACGCGCATGGCTGGTTGATGGTGCATGCCGGCGTGCTGCCCCAATGGGATGCGGCCCAGACCGTGGCCTTGGCCGGCGAGGTGGAGGCCATGCTGCGCAGCCCCGAGTTGGGCGAGTTTCTCACGCAGATGTACGGCAACGTGCCCGAGCGCTGGGATGAGGGCTTGACGGGCGTGGCACGCTGGCGCTGCGTGGTCAACAGCCTGACGCGTCTGCGTTTTTGCAGCGCCGACGGCCTCATGGAGTTCAACACCAAGGAGGGCGTGGGCGGTGCGCCCGAAGGTTTCATGCCCTGGTTCGAGGTGCCGGGTCGGCGCACGGCCGGCACGCCGGTGGCGTTCGGTCACTGG
>CAIQIL010000582.1 GCA_903871865.1 uncultured Burkholderiales bacterium | reverse complement strand
CGAGGATCCGCCCGTGCTGCTGCGCTCGATCAGCTGTTCGATGCCGACGTCGCCCTCGACCATGGTGTAGCGGCGTGTCCAGTCGCCGCCGTTGCGGTCGATGCGGCAGGCCAGGGTGACCACGTCCGCGTAGAGCAGGCAGCGCGCGAAGGGGCGGTTGGACGACTGGCGGTTGCGCGGGCGGTTGTCCACCGTGGCGCGCAGCCAGGCGCTGTCGGCGTTGGCGTGGCGCGCGTAGGTTTTGTAGCTGCGCCCGCCCGAGCATTCCAGGCCGAGCAGGGTGCGCATGGCGTCGAGCAGGGTGGTTTTGCCCGAGCCGTTGGGGCCCGCCACGGTGATGATGGCGCCGTCCAGCGGCAGGGTCAGGCGCTGGCAGTAATCCCAGTGCAGCAGTTCGAGGCTTTGCAGGTGGAACATGGGGGTCAGGCCTCGCCTTGGTTTTCTTCTGGTGCGGTGTCTTCGGGGCCGTCGTCGACCTCTTCCAGCGCCGGCTGGGTCAGCGCCAGCGGCAGGCTGGCTTGCAGCTCCTTGGCCTGGGCCAGCACGTCGCCGAGTGCGCCTTGCAGGATGCGCGGGGCGAGCACGTCGTAGTCGAGCAGCAGATCGAGCAGCGGGCCTTCGGTGATGTCCTCGCCCTTGCGGACGATGAAGCCGTGGTTTTCCAGGCGCTTGAGGTTGGTGTCCAGGCGCGTTTTCTTGCCCAGCTGCACGCCGAAGTCGGCCAGCAGCGCGCGGTAGGACACCAGCGGGCTGACGCTGGCGGCGGTGGGCACGGGGCGGTCCTTGCCGAACATGTCGTTCTGGGTGTCGGCTTCGCCGTGCTTGTCGATCCCGGCGGCGCGGGCGGCCTGGCGCTCGCGCTTGGGCAACACGATCAGCGCCCACAGCAGCACCAGCAGCGAGACGGCGTCGCGCGGCAGGTCGATGTTGTTGTGGCTGTTGAGGCCGGCTTCGCCGAACACGGCGGTCTCGGCCGGGCGCAGCAGGGCGACGCTGACGTGGTCGGCGTAGAGGTTGTCGATCAGGCGCAGGCCGACTTGCGACAGCCGCTCCTGTGTGGCGGCCCAGAGGTCGGCATCGATCAGGGCGCGCTTGACCTTGGGGTGCTGGCGCGGCAGCCAGCGGCGCGCCAGCAGTTCGGCCGCCAGCAGGGCAGCGTCATCGAGGTGGGTGCTCATGGGGTGTTCGTGTCAGGTGCGGTGTCCAGCGGGCGCAAGGTGCCGACGCTGATGAGGGCCACGGCCTCGTCGTCTGTGCCGGTGTGGTGGGGCTCGAAGGCCCAGGCCCAGGGGGTGCGGGCCAGGTCGCCGGTGAGGCCCTTGAGCGTTTGCGCCTGGGCGTCGCCCACCAGGGGCAGCAGTTGCAGGCGGTAGGCGGCTTGTGCGAAGCGGCCGCCCAGGATGGCGTCGCTCAGCGGGCGGGCGTGTGCCTCTGCCGGGGTGCCCTCTTCGGATGCCGACGGCGCCGAGGCTGCCAGCGCGTGCCAGCGGCCGAACTGGTGGACCAGCGCGCCGAGCTCGGCCGGCAGGCTCAGGGTTTCCAGCGCACCTTCCGCGGCCGCGGCGGGCGGGGGCAGGCCGGCGGCGGTATCGGGGCTGGGGCGGTCGCGTTCGAACTCGCCCTCGGCCACGTCCAGCAGGTCGTGCGGGCTGACCATGACCGGGCGCACCGGCACGCTGAGTGCATCGCCCAGCAGGAGGTGCAGGGCCGGGTGGGCCTGCAGCCAGGTGCGCACGTCCGACGTGGTCAAGCCGGTGGAGCCCAGCGTGACGCGCTGGCGGTCGGCCTGTTGCAGCGCGCGGGTGAACTGGCTGGCCATGGCCAGCAGGCGGGCCTGCTCCTGGCCGATGGCGCGGGCCTCGCGTTCCAGGCGCGGGTCGTCGTGCTCGGCGCGGATCAGCGCGGTCAGGGCCTGGCCTGCGCGGTCCACCAGTTGCAAGGCGCGGTCGAAGCGGGGCTGGGCGGCGCGCAAGCGGGCTTCGGAGCCGCTGGCAATGGCTTCGGCGAAGCCGTCGTGCAGCCGCGCCAGCTGGGCGTGCAGGTGCTGGAGGTGGTTGGCGTTGACCAGGCCGAGTTGCTGGGCGCCGGCCACCTGGGCCAGCAGGCCGGACATCTCGTCCTCCTCGGCCGATGAACTCGGTGTGGTCAGCGAGGCCAGCAGCG
Source organism: uncultured Burkholderiales bacterium (assembly GCA_903871865.1). Classification (GTDB taxonomy): domain Bacteria; phylum Pseudomonadota; class Gammaproteobacteria; order Burkholderiales; family Burkholderiaceae_C; genus Aquabacterium. The sequence goes on along the minus strand of CAIQIL010000582.1, from coordinate 1,032 downwards.
CGTGCACCTGCTGCGCCAGGGGCGAAAGGTGGTAGTCCTGCGGGGTGGCGTCCCAGACCAGCAGGCCGAGCTCGCGCAGGCGCTTGAGCGCGCTGTCCAGCGCCTCGGGCAGCAGCATGTGGAAGAGCCGGTTGACGTCGTCGCGCGAGAGCCGCGCCTGCGGCTGGCTGGCCAGATCCATGAAGCACCACAGGCGCAGTTGCACACCGGCCTGGGCGCCGCTGAACAGGCCGCGCAGGGCGTCGATCAGGGGCAGGCGCTGCTGCAGGGCCGAGGCCAGGGGCTGTTCGGGGGCGGCGTCGGCGTCGCGGAAGAAGTGCTCGAAGCGCAGGCCGTCCGCAGGGCCGAGGACAGGGCCGATGTCCGTGGCGCTGGTGTCCTGGGCGCCGTCGTGCGGGGCCGGGCGCGAAGGCGCGTGCAGGGGCTCGGGCATGGCTCGTTGTGGGGCGTGTGTGGAGGCTCGCATGGCGGCTCGGGTCCACATTATCCCGGACTTGCCGCCCCACCTGGCCCTGTCCCGCCCTGCACTGCCCGGTACGGCCCGGTACGGCCCGGTCTTGCCTTGGGGGGTGGATGGTGGCGGGCCCCTCGCCGCGGGCAAACCCGGCTACCATCCCCGCGGATGAGCGACACCCCCCGCATCGAATGGACAGGCGCCGATGGCGTGACACACGCCCTGCGCTGGCGCAGCTTGGCCGATGTGCCGCCGCCGCGCCGTGTGCAACTGGCCGACGACACCCTCTCGGCCGATGCCGCCTACCGCCTGGTGTGCGAAGGCACGGCGCTGCTGTGGCAGGGCGATTTCCACCAGGCCCGCCAGATGCTGCAGGCGCTGGGGCGCCGCGTGGACAAGGCCGCGGAGCGCGCGGCAATGAAGGCGACACCGAAGGCGACACAAAAGGCGGCACAGACCGCCCCCCGCGCAACCGATATCACCCAGACCTTCCACCTGCACCGCAAGGCCCAGGCCGAACGCGCCCGCATCCTGGGGCTGCTGCTGATCCCGTTCGATGCCGACCATGGCATCCCGTT
>CAIQIL010000581.1 GCA_903871865.1 uncultured Burkholderiales bacterium | reverse complement strand
GGCCGACGCTGACCATCAACTCGGCCACCTGGCCGCTCATGGGCGCCACCAGCGTGATCTCACCGTTGGGCGACACCTGGGCCGAGCCCAAAGCCTGGCCGACGGCCTGTTGCTGCTGCTGCGCCGTCAAGCGCGCCACGCGGGCCTGGGTGCGGCTCTGGTCCAGGCGCGATTGCGCGATCAGGCCTTCGGACATCAACTGTTCGTCGCGCTTCAAGCTGCGCTCGGCCAGCTCGTGCTGGCTGCCGGCCTGCAAAGCGTCGCGGCGCAAAGCCTGGGCCTGGGTGCTGCGCAGGCGCACCAGCCACTGGCCCTGTCGCACCTGGGCACCGGTGTCGGCCTGGATGGCCGTGACCAGGCCCGACACGGGTGCGGCGAGCACCTGCTGCTGCTGGGCTGGCAAACGCAGCTGCGCAGGCACCGTCAAGCCACCCTGGGCCGACCGGGACAAGGGCACGGAGGCCACCCCGAGCGCGGCCACCTGCGGGGCCGTGAGGTTCAGCCCCTCGGCAGGCGCTGCGGCGCCCGCACTGACGGCGACACAGGCCAGCACCGAGGCCAGGCCCTGACCGAAACGCTGCCGCACACCCTGGCTCAACTTGGAAAACATCGGCTCACCTTTTCATGGATCGCTCACAGTGTCGCGCTGCAACATGAAGCCAAGCTGAACGCGGCGGGCAGGCCCCCATGCTAACGTTTGGACATGAAATTGCTCCTGCTGGAAGACGACCCGATCCTGGGCGAGGGCCTGCGCGATTTCCTGCGTGCCGAGGGTCACACGGTGGACTGGGCCCAACGCCTGCTCGATGCACGCTGCATGGTGAGCGAGCATTACGACGCCTTGCTGGTGGACTGGCAGCTGCCCGACGGCTCCGGCCTGGACTGGGTGCGCAGCCTCAGGCGCCAGAACGACACGCGCCCCATCCTGATGCTGACCGCGCGCGACCTGCTCAAGGACCGCATCACCGGCCTGGAATCGGGCGCCGACGACTACCTCGTCAAACCCTTCGAGCCCGAGGAGCTGCTCGCGCGCCTGCACGCCGTGCACCGCCGCGCCGCCGGCGCACCCAGCGGCCGCAAACGCGTGGGCGACATCGAAATCGACCTGCAAGCCCGCAGCGTGTGGCTGCGCCAGCACGACCACCTGGACCGCGTCGAGCTCACCGCGCGCGAATGGCAGTTGCTGGAAGTGCTGGTCAACCGCAGCGGCCGCATCGTCGAGAAGGCCACGCTGGAAGGGCTGGTCGGCGGCGATGGCAACGCGCAGAGCAACGTCATCGAGGTGCACATCGCCAACCTGCGCCGCAAGCTCGGACGCAGCCTGATCGAAACCGTGCGGGGCCTGGGCTACCGCATCCCCGCCGAAGCATGAGCGCGATGAGCGCGCGCGCCCTGCCCTCCATCCGCCAGCGCCTGAGCCGCGTGCTGGGCGGCATCGCCATCGTCTGGGGCCTGGGCATGACCGCGGGCGTCGGCCTGCTGACGCACGAGGTGCTCGACGACCTGCTGGACGGCGCCTTGCGCGAATCGGCCGAAATCCTCTACGGCCTGGTCGCCGTGGCCGACCGCGACAGCAACCCTGCCCCCGAGGGCATGCTGCCCGCCCCGCCCCACCAGGAAAACCTGGTCTGGCAGCTGGTGGACATGCAAGGCCGCGTGGTGCTGAGATCGCACAAGGCGCCCGAATCCCGCCTGACCGAGCGCCAGACCGAAGGCTTCACCGACGAAGCCCTGGGCCTGTGGCACGTCTTCACCTTGCCCATGCGCAATGGCCACAGCGTGCTGCACGTGGCCCAACGCGAAGACACCCGCCGGGCCACGATGTGGCTGGCCATGGGCACCTCGGTCGGCCTGACCCTGCTGCTCGGCCTGTGCGCCGCCTGGTGGCTCAACCGCGGACTGCGCCGCGAACTGCAGCCCCTGCTCGACCTCTCCAGCGAAGTCGCCCAGCTGGAGCCCCTGCACCCACATACCCAGGGCTTGGCCACCACCCGCACCGAACTGCAACCCCTGGTGGACGCCATCGAGGGCCTGACGCAGCGCCTGGCCCAGCGCGTGGCGCACGAACGCGCCCTGGCCGCCCACGCGGCCCACGCCCTGCGCACCCCGCTGGCCGGCATGGACGCCCAACTCGCCGTGGCGCTCAAGGAAGCGCCGCCCCAACTGCAACCGCGCCTGACCCAGACACGCGAAGCCGCCGCGCGCCTGCGCCGGGTCGTCACCGCCCTCATCACCCTGTTCCGCACGGGCGGCGAGCTGCAATGGCAAGACACCTCCGTGTCGGCCCTGCTGCAGCGCCTGCCCTTGCAAGATGCGGTGGTGGAGGCCAGCGGCACCGACATCCTGCCCTGCGACCCCGACCTGCTGAGCGCCGCCCTCTCCAACCTGCTGGACAACTCGGTGCGGCACGGCGCGCGGCGCATCCACGTCCACGCCAGCCTGGACGGCGCCCGGGTGCGGCTCACGCTGCGCGACAACGGCCACGGCATCCCGCCGGACCAGCGCGAACGGCTGCAACAGGCGCTCGATGCGCAAGGCCCGCAAGAAGGCTTGGGCCTGGGGCTCACCCTGGCCGACATGGTCGCCCGGACCCACGGCGGGCGCCTGCAGATCCTGAGGCCCGACCTGTCAGACCCGGCCGTGCCCGGTGCGGCCATCGCACTGCACTGGCCTGCGCACACGCCGGACGAGGCCTGAGCGCGCCCGCGGCAGCCTCAGCTCACACATCAGCTCACCAAGGCAGCCGGCCCGTGATCGTCTGCCAGAACATCACCCAATCGCCCATCAGGCTGTAGAACGGGTAGGTGAAGGTGGCCGGTCGGTTGCGCTCGAAGCGGAAGTGCCCCACCCACGCGAAGCCATAACCCACCAGCGGCAAGGCCCACAAGGCCAACCACCGCTGTGTGCCCAAGGCATAGGCCAGCACGGCCAGCACCGTCAGCGAGCCCACCACGTGCAGGCGCCGGCAGGTGCGGTCCTGGTGCTGGGACAGGTAGAAGGGGTAGAAGTCGCGGAAGGTGGTGTAGCGGTCCATGGCTCAGGAATGTGCCTGCGGCCCGGCCACGGCACCATCCGACGCGACCCTCGGCAAGGCCTTCAAAAGCGCCATCGCGATGGCCAGCGCATACGGGCTGGCCACGCTGCGCACAAAGCGCTCGAAATCCACGTGCGCCGAGGCATCGGCCCGGTCAGAAACCGTGCGGACGACGGCATACGGCAGCCCGAAGGCCACGCAGACCTGCGCCACCGCCGCGCCTTCCATCTCCACGGCCAGCACATCGGGCAGGTGGTGGCGCAAGGTGTCGGCATCCTCGGCACTGTTGACGAACTGGTCGCCGCTGACGATCAGGCCCGTGTGCACGCGCGGGGCGTGCAAGCCCAGGGTGTCCAGGTGGATGTGCGAGAGCGGGCCGCCCGGCGCCAAGGCCTGCGGGGACAAGGCCTCGGCCACCGCGTCGGCCACCTGCGTGACCAAGGCTGCGGGCGGGTGCAAACGGCTGACACCCAGGCCCGGCACCTCGTGGCGCGGGAACAGCGGGGACGCGTCCAGATCGTGCTGCAGCAAGGCGCTGGCCACCACGACATCGCCCACGCGCACGTCGGCGCCCAAACCACCGGCCACGCCGGTGAACCACAGCTGCGACACCCCGAAGGCATCGGCCAGCAGGGTGGCGGTGGTGGCCGCGGCCACCTTGCCGATGCCCGAGAGCACCGCCACCACCTCGCG
>CAIQIL010000580.1 GCA_903871865.1 uncultured Burkholderiales bacterium | reverse complement strand
TCCCACATGCGCACGACCTTGCCTTCGGGCTCGATGCGGGCCAGCGAGCCGGCCTTCACCTTGCCGTCGGCGTCACGCACCATCTCGTTCTTCAGCGTGGGGTTCGCGAAGGTGGCGCGCATGGCGGTGAGGTGGTCGCCGCGGTGGGTGGCGTAGGAGTTGAAGTCCTCCTCCGGCAGGCCCATCTTGTGCAGGTACTCACCGGCTGCCGAGTTCATCATGATCGCGTTGGAAGGCGAGAGGTGGTCGGTGGTGATGTTGTCCGGCAGCACGGCCAGGGGGCGCATGCCCTTGAGCGTGCGTGGGTTGGCGGCCAGGGCGCCGACGCCTTCGGTGTCCCAGTAGGGCGGGCGGCGGATGTAGGTGGACTGAGGGCGCCAGTCGTACTGCGGGCTGACCTTCACGCCATCGTCGGCCTGGATGGCGAACATCGGCTCGTAGACGGCGCGGTACTGCTCGGGCTTCACCGCGGCCTTGACCACGGCGTCGATCTCATCGTCCGAGGGCCAGATGTCTTTCAGGCGGATTTCCTTGCCGTCCACGACCGTCAGCACATCGTTTTCGATGTCGAAGCGCACGGTGCCGGCGATCGCATAGGCCACGACCAGCGGGGGCGAGGCCAGGAAGGCCTGCTTGGCATACGGGTGGATGCGGCCGTCGAAGTTGCGGTTGCCCGAGAGCACGGCGGTGGCGTACAGGTCGCGGTCCACGATTTCCTTCTGGATGACCGGGTCGAGCGCACCCGACATGCCATTGCAGGTGGTGCAGGCGAAGGCCACGATGCCGAAGCCCAGCTTCTCCAGGTCGCCCATCAAGCCCGCTTCATTGAGGTACAGCTCCACGGCTTTGGAGCCAGGGGCCAGCGAAGATTTCACCCAAGGCTTGCGCGTCAGGCCCAGCTTGTTGGCGTTGCGGGCCAGCAAGGCAGCAGCGATCACGTTGCGCGGGTTGGAGGTGTTGGTGCAGCTGGTGATGGCCGCGATGATCACGGCGCCGTCAGGCATCGTGCCTTCACCGGCGGCCGGCATTTGCCATTGGCCAGCAATGCCCTTGGCGGCCAGGTCGGTCGTGGCCACTCGGGCGTGCGGGTTCGAGGGGCCGGCCATGTTGCGCACGACGCTCGACAGGTCGAAGGTCAGCTCGCGCTCATAGACCGCGCTCTTCAGCGAATCCGACCACAGGCCTGCCACCTTGGCATAGGTCTCGACCAGCTTGACCTGGGCTGCATCGCGGCCGGTCAGGGTCAGGTACTCCAGGGTCTGGTCGTCGATGCTGAACATGGCGGCGGTGGCGCCGTATTCGGGGGCCATGTTCGAGATGGTGGCGCGGTCGCCGATGGTCAGCTTCGAGGCGCCTTCACCGTGGAATTCGAGGTAAGCACCCACGACCTTGCTCTTGCGCAGGAACTCGGTCAGGGCCAGCACCACGTCGGTGGCGGTGATGCCGCTCTGGCGTTGGCCGGTCAGCTTCACGCCGACGATTTCAGGCAGGCGCATCCACGAGGCGCGGCCCAGCATCACGTTCTCGGCTTCCAGGCCGCCCACGCCGATGGCGATCACGCCCAGCGCGTCGACATGCGGTGTGTGCGAGTCGGTGCCGATCATGAGCGCCCCGGGCACCGCGTAGTTCTCCAGGATCACCTGGTGGATGATGCCGGAGCC
>CAIQIL010000579.1 GCA_903871865.1 uncultured Burkholderiales bacterium | reverse complement strand
GCCAGCCAGGTTCTGCGCGGCGCGGCCACGGATCGCGTCACAGGTCCCGGGCGTGTCGCAGCTGCCCGGCCCGGGCGTCAGTTGCTCGGCGATGGCCAGCGCGCGGGTGTCCAGCGGCAAGGCATCGGCGTAATTGCCCACCCAGTGCAGCGCCGTGGAGGTGTTGCGCAGCAGGGTCAGCACTGGCAGCGACGACGCGCCATGGCGCTTCTCGGCGAGGGGCAACATCGCCCGGTACACCGGGATGGCCTTGTCATACTGGCCCAACTTGCTGTACGTGGTGGCCAGGTGCAAAGCGGCCTCCTGGGTGGCCTCGTGCCCGGGACCGAGCAGCTTCAACGCATCGGCATGGGACGACTGGAGCTGCGCTTCGGCCTGAGGCAACTCGCCCAGCCTGGCCAGGACGCTGCCCAGCAAGGTGCGCATGCAGATGCGCAAAGCGGGCTCGGGCGCCTCCGGGGTGCGCTCGATGCGCTCCTGCATGAGCGTGCGCACCTGCGCCCACTGGCCAGCCTTGATCAGGGCCACGGTGGCGGCATCGGCGCAGGGCTCACGGGTCGCGGCCTGGGCACCGACGCACCACAGCGTCAGGCCAGCGATGGCCAGCGTGGTGCGGGCAAAACGCCCCCCCAAACGCGCCACATGGCGCAAGCCACGGCCAGACATCAGCGAGGGCATCAAGAAACCCATGGATCTCACCTGTTTTGATTGGAATGTCGCCCCACTGTAAATACGGCCTGTGACACCGCAGGCGAGCTGCCGCAGGACGAGGGGGCCTCCCACGACCCCAGGCCAAGCCACCACGGCCCGAACGGGGCCCCTGCTTGTGCTCCAATCTGAACTGTCGCTCCACGCTGGCGCTTCTGCTCGCCCTGTGCCCATGAACACCTCGACCTCCCCCCTGGCCGCGCTGCAAGACCCCACCCTGCTGAAAACCCAGGCCCTGATCGACGGGCAATGGGTGGATGCCGCCCAGCGTTTCGCTGTGCGCGACCCGGCCACCGGCACCGTGCTGGCCCAGGTGGCCAACCTCGGTGCCGCTGAGACCGAGGCGGCGATCGCCGCGGCCAACCGCGCCTGGCCCGCCTGGCGCGCCCTGCCCGCCAAGGCCCGCTCGGCCATCCTGATGAAGTGGTTCCACCTGCTGCACCAGCACGCCGACGACCTCGCCCGCATCATGACCGCCGAGCAAGGCAAGCCCCTGGCCGAAGCCAAGGGCGAGGTCGGCTACGGCGCCAGCTTCCTGGAGTGGTTCGCCGAGGAAGGCCGCCGCATCTACGGCGAAACCGTGCCCTCCACCGATCCGAGCAAGCGCTTCCTGGTGCTCAAGCAGGCCGTGGGCGTGTGCGCGGCCATCACGCCCTGGAACTTCCCCATCGCCATGATCACGCGCAAGGTCGCGCCGGCCCTGGCCGCTGGTTGCCCCGTGGTCATCAAACCGGCCGAAGCCACACCGCTGTCGGCCCTGGCCGTGGCCGAGCTGGCCCAGCGCGCCGGCATGCCCCCGGGCGTGCTCAACGTCATCACCGCCGATGCGGACCGCTCCATCGACGTCGGCAAAGCGCTGTGCGCCTCCGACGTGGTGCGCCACCTGTCCTTCACCGGCTCCACCGAAGTCGGCCGCATCCTGATGAAGCAGTGCGCGCCCACGGTGAAAAAGCTCTCGCTGGAGCTGGGTGGCAACGCGCCCTTCATCGTCTTCGATGACGCCGACCTGGACGCCGCCGTCGAAGGTGCGCTGGTCAGCAAGTACCGCAACGCCGGCCAGACCTGCGTGTGCGCCAACCGCCTCTACGCCCAGGCCGGCATCTACGAGCGCTTCGTCGAGAAGCTCACCGCCAAGGTGGCCGAGATGCGCGTGGGCAATGGCTTCGACGCGGGTGTGGTGCAAGGCCCGCTGATCGACGACCAGGCCCTGGCCAAGGTCGAGGAGCTGCTGGGCGACGCGCTCGCCAAAGGCGCGCAAGTGCGCACGGGCGGCCAGCGTGCCGTCGTGCCTGGTG
>CAIQIL010000578.1 GCA_903871865.1 uncultured Burkholderiales bacterium | reverse complement strand
GGCATGGGCGAGATCGGGGCCTTGATGGGGCTGGGGCCGACCAGGCCGGGGTGGTAGGCGTAGCGGCCGAAGTGCAGGATCTGCAGCGCGATCTTGCCGCCGGCCTCGTGCACGGCCTGCGTCACCACCTTGTGCTGCTCGGCCTCTTCCAGCGTGGCCAGGCGGGCGCCACCGGGATAGGGGCGACCGTCGTCGTTGGGGGCGATGCCGCCCGTCACCATCAGGGCCACGCCACCGCGGGCGCGCTCGGCGTAGAAAGCGGCCATGCGCGCAAAACCGTCCTTGGCTTCTTCCAGGCCCACGTGCATGGAGCCCATGAGCACGCGGTTTTTCAGGGTGGTGAAGCCCAGATCGAGGGGGGCAAGCAGGTGCGGGTAGGCGCTCATGGTGGGGTCTCGCTCGGTGTCCTGGATGGGGACGTTGTGGGGGATGTGGTGGGGGAAATTCGTTGCGGTGCAGAACTATGCAACCAGTTGCATGACTGCGAGCCATGAATGTAGGAGATTTGGCGTCACCATGCAACTGGTTGCATACCTGAGTGTCGGCCGTTTAGACTGCACGCCATGTCCCTGGCCCACGCACTGCTGACCTCGCTGCAGGAGAAGTCCTCCTCCGGCTACGACCTGGCCCGCCGCTTCGACAAATCCATCGGATTTTTCTGGCGCGCCACCCACCAGCAGATCTACCGCGAGCTGGCCCGCATGGAGGCCGCCGGCTGGATCGCCTCGCAAGCCGCCCCGGACGGCGGCCGCACCCGCAAGAAGCTCTACCAGGTCTGCCCGGCCGGCCGCAAGGAGCTCAAGCGCTGGGCGCGCGAGCCGGCACCCATGGTCGAGCTGCGCGACGAGCTCATGGTGCGCCTGCGCGCCGACGCCGTCGTCGGGCCGCTGGGCCTGGACAAGGAAATCGAGCGCCGCGCCGCCCTGCACGCCGAGAAGCTCGCCGCCTACGAAGCCATCGAGGCGCGCGACTTCCCTGCCGGGGCCGAGCTCTCACGCGAAGCGCGCATCCAGCACCTCATCCTCAAGACGGGGATCATGTACGAGGCCAGCTGGGTGGCGTGGTCGCAAGAAGCGCTGGCGGTGCTGCGCGACGCCAAGGTTCAGGCCCCAGCCGTCACCCAGGGCTGAGCCCCTCGCTCCTCCTCGTTCCAGCGCGCCGCAACGCTCAGCAGCGCTCACGGCTGCCCGCGTCCATGCGGTGGCGGTCGCGCCCATCCCGCTTGGCCTGGTACAGCGCCGCATCGGCCTGACCCGCCACCGCAGGCAGCTGTTTGCGGTCGGTGGCCGGGCAGGCCAGTGCCGCCCCCACGCTGATCGTCACCACACCGTTCACCCCGCCCCCGCCATGGCGCAAGCCCAGCATGCGCACCGCGGCGCACAAACGGGCGGCCACCGCCTCGGTCAAGGCCACATCGGCGTGCGGCAGCAACACGATGAATTCTTCGCCGCCCCAACGCGCCAGGGCCGCGTCGGGCTCACGCAAGGCGGTTTGCAAGGCTTGCGCCACGAGCTTGAGGCACTGGTCGCCCGCGGGGTGGCCATGGTGGTCGTTGTAGGCCTTGAAATGGTCCACATCGACCAGCAACACCGCCAGGCATTCGCCCGAACGCTCGTGCTGGCGCCACTGCGCTTGGGCCACCTCGTCAAAGCGCCGTCGGTTGGGCACACCGGTCAGGGCATCCTGGCGCGACAGCGCGGCCATCTGCGCCTGCGAGGCCTCCAACTCGCTGCGCAGCAGGGCTTGACGCTCCTTCTGCTGGAAGCGGTGGCGCTCCTCCTTCTCCATGCGGAAGTTCATGATGAGGGTGTAGCCCGCCACCACCACCAGCACGAGGAAGGCCGGCGCTTCGATCTCCGGGTAGGGCGAGGGCCGGCCCATGGCCAGCCACAGCGATGCCAGGTGACAGGCCACCACGCAGGCGGCAAACAGCAGCGCGAAGCGGAAGCGGAAGCGCTGCACCAGCGTGCCATACACCAGGATGGGCAAGAGCCCGCAGCGGTACATGCCGGCATAGGGACTGTCCGTGGCGATGAGCACCACGGTCAGGCACATCGCTGCCGCCACGCCGCTGGCCACGACGACGCCCTCCAACACATGCGCCGGCACTGCCTTCACCAGGTCGATGCGCCGCCAGGGCAGGTACAACACGGCCAGTGCCACCGGGGTGAACACCAGCAAGCGCAAGCGGGCCGCCAACCAGAACGTGTCGGGCGCCATCAACCAGTCGGACAGCAAGAACAGGTTGAAGATCACCAAGGCCACCACGCCACTGACCATGAAGTGGCGGATGCGGGCGTCCTGGGTGCTGTCGATGAAGCGCTGCTCCTGTGCCGCGTCACCAAAGCGCAGCACAGGCTGCCGGTGGTCCCGGCGCACCCAGTCGCGCACCGCCATCACGAGGCTCATGCCCTGCCCTCCCCACCCGCCGGTGCGCAATGGATCACGCCATCGCAACCCATGTCGCAGACGCGGTTGCGGCCCTGTGCCTTGGCGGCATACAGCGCGTCATCGGCACGTTTCATCAGCAGCAATGCCTCATCGCCAGGCCGCGGCCGCATCGACGCCACGCCCACGCTGACCGTGACGACTGGCACACCCGGCGAGCCACCATGGGGCACACCGAGCGCCTGGACACTGGCCTGGATGCGCTGGGCCACGCTCAGGGCCGAGGCATGGTCGATGTCGTTCATGACGAGCACGAACTCTTCGCCCCCCAAGCGCGCCACCAGGTCACCGGCGCGGCGCGAGCAGGCGCTCAGCGCCCGCGCCACGGCTTGCAGGCAGCGGTCCCCGCTGAGGTGTCCGTGGTGGTCGTTGTAGCGCTTGAAGTGGTCGATGTCGATCATGACCAGCGCCATCGGCGTCTGCCGCTGCTGCGCGTGCGCCCAGGTCTGCGCCAGGAAATCTTCGGCGTGGCGGCGGTTGGCCACCTCGGTCAGGGCATCGGTCCGGGCCATGCGGGTCAGCTGCTGGTGCGAGGTGTGCAACGCATCCTGCAGCGCCTGCTCACGTTGCGCCAACAGGTAGGCCAGGCGCTCGTCGCGCTCCAGGGTGTAGTTGCCGTACAGCGTGAACACGGCGACCGCGCCCAGCAACAGGGTCGTGTTGATGGCCAGCACGCCCGTGAAATCGGGCAACACGCTGACCAGGCCCAGTTGCACGGCGAAGGTGAACGCCCCCAGGGCCAGCGCCGGCCAGAAGCGCGCCAGGGTGCAGGTGTAGACCACGATGATGTTGATCTCGACCAGCCGCGCCACGGCCCAACGCCCCTCTGCCTGCAGCAGGATCAGCGCCGTCAACGCCACCGCGAACATCCCCGCCAGCACGATCAGCCATTCGGTGAGCCAGGGGATGCGCAGCACGTTCAGCACCACCAACCCGATCAGCACGACGGGACCGAACACCAGCAGGCGCACCCACAGGGCGAACTTCACGGTGTCCGGTGTCAGCAGCACGTCCGCCACGACCATGCCGGCAAACAAGAACACGGCGGCCAGTCCCGCTTCGGTGATCGCCCGGCGGCGGCTGCCTTCGGCCTGGCTCAGGAAATGGGTTTCCAGTGCCGCAGGGAACGACAGCGCAGGAAAACCCTGAGCCAGGGTTTGCTCGACCCGCTCAGCGTGCTCGGCTTCCACCGACATCGCCCCATCCGACCGCATCACCGCCGTGCCCACGCCAGCCACTCCCGTACAGCCTCAGCCACATCACAGGGGATGTTGCCATCCCCCACGGAGATGACTATGGCCCCGAGCGACGCAAAACACACCCGGGATAAACGCCGTGCTCGCAGGCCGTGCCCCCGTCAACGCGGGAGTGCACATGTCACAGCCCTCCAGCGCCCGGGGTGCCCCCGCCCCGGGGATGACCCTGGGATGACCTTCAGCGGGCGGCCTGGTTGGCCTCGCCGTCGCCGCGCTGTCGCAGGCGGGGCTGGCTGAACGGCAGGTTCAGGCGCGCATGCTCGATCAGCACCGGCATGGGCGGCATCGGCCCCAGCAGGCGGAAGGCCATCTGCCGGCTGATGCCCACCTGCAAGTTCCCCCGCACCTCGGGGCGCAAACGCAGGTCCAGGTCCAGCGGCACCTGCAAGGGCGCGCGCAGTTCGCCGCTGGCCAGCACGTCGAGGTCGAGCGGCACATCGATCTGGATCGGTACGTCCAGCGTGACGGGCAAGTCCAGCACCAGGGGCACCGTGACCTCGAAATGCGGCAGCCAGCTCACCACCGGCACGCTGAGCTGCAGCGAGGTGCGCACCGGCACGCTTTGCTCGACGTGCACCACCGTGTCCACCGGCACCCGGGTCTGCAGACGCGCTCGGGCCTGCAGGCTGTCAGACACCTCGACTGCCAAGGTCTGGTGCACCGGCACCACCACCCGCGGCGCCAGGTTCACCCGGGCCTGCAAGGGTGCCGACACCTCGGCCAGGGCTTGCAGCCCCTCGGGCAGGCGCAATGTGATCGGGTGCTGGCGCAGCTCGACGATGGCGTCCCAGCGGGCATAGACGTACCAGGTGGCCGCCACCATCAACGCACCCCACAGCAAGAGCACCGCGGCCCCGACCAGCACCAGCGCCACCGGCCGCACAGGGCGGTTCCAGCCACGCGGAGAGCGCGCGCCATGCAAGGCCACAGCCGGGTTCACGGCGCGGCGCCCGTGCTGCGGCGCAAGGCCATGGTCACCGCCTCGAAAGGCACGGTCAGGTCCATCAGGTCCAGGCCAGCCTGCACCTGCTGCTGCGGGAAGGTCAGCCGGGCCGCCACGGGTTCGGTGATGGGCAGGCGCAGGGCCTCGTGGATGGGCACCTGGGTCTGGATGACGGTGTCGATGCGGGTGCGCAAAGGCTCCGTGATGCGCACCTGGGCCATCGTGGTGAACGCGATCGGCAGGTCTTTGCGCACCGGGATGACCATGTCCACCGGCACATCGGCCTTCACCGGCACCCGCCCCTGGATGGGCAGGGTCAGGTTGAAGCCCAGCACGCGGGTGCGCACCTGGGTGTCGATGTCCACCGTCTGGTCGAGGTGGATGGTCTGGCGCACCGGCACGTCCAGCCGGATGGGCAGGACCGTGTCGATGCTGACCTGCACCGGGATGGCGTCTTTGATGGGGATGAGCAGGTCCTGCTGGATGGGCACCCGGACCGGCAAGGTCTGGTCGATCCGCACCGCCACCTGGCGGGTCAACTCGGCGCGCACCGACAGCGCATCGGGCAGGCGCACCAAGGCCTGCTGCTCGCGCAACGCCACGTTCACGGCCAGGTGGTGCCAGGCCCACCAGCCCGCCACCACGGCCAGCGCCGACATCAGCAGGATCAACAACACCGCCGTCAGGATGAGGTGGCGCCAGGTGATGGTGTGGCCATAGACCGCGAGCATGGGGCTCTCGGCGAGGGCGGGCGCAGAAGGGGTGTCAGGGGTGTCAAGGCTCACGCTTTGACTATGCCACGGGCGCGGTGCGCCGAAGGCGGCCAGGCTGGCTAAGATGCCGGCTGTGTCGCCTGCCAGCCTCGCCGGCCCATTGCCTCCTTTTGCCCCACACCGCGCACCGTGTCCGACCCGTTTTTCCAGCAGCCCCTGTTCACGCAACCCCTGTTCGAGCTGGCCACGGCCCAGGCCGTGTTTGCGTCGCTGCAATCGCGCGCGCAGACACAGGGCCGGAGCCTGCGCTCACCGCCGCCTGAGCCCACCACCTGCTGCGGCCGCGGCTGCAACGGCTGCGTCTGGGAGGGCTTTTACGCCGCGGCCACCTACTGGCGCGACGAGGCCCTGCTGGTGCTTGACGCGGCTTGATGCCCGCCCAGGCCACCCGATGAAGCGGGTGCCCAGCACGCCGAGCGCGGCATGCTGGGGCCGCGATCGGCTCAATCCACCTGGAACGAGAAATCACCCTGGGCATCGGCGCCCACCTGGATGCGCTGCAGGCGCCCACCCTGCGCCATGCGCGCCAGCACGTGGTCGGCCACGGCCGGCAACAGGCTGCCGTTGAGGATGTGGTCCACCGCGCGGGCGCCGGTGTCCACTTCGGTGCAGCGGGCCAGCACGGTGTCGATCAGGGCCTCGTCGTACGCGAACTCGGCCTGGTGCTGGGCCTGCACGCGCGCGGCGATGCGGTCGAGCTTGAGCCGGATGACCTCGGCCAGCACATCGTCGTGCAGCGGGTAGTACGGCACCACCTTCGTGCGCCCGACAAAGGCCGGCTTGAAGGTTTTGTAGAGCACGGCGCGCAGGCCCTCGGCCAGGGTGTCGGCATCGGGCATGGCCTCGGGCGCTTTCATCACCGCCCCGCCTGCAGCCTCGTCGTGCGCGAAGCAGGCCTGCATGATCTGCTGAGAACCCGCGTTCGATGTCAGGATGATGAGGGTGTTGCGGAAGTCGATCTCGCGGCCCTCGGCATCGTCCATGCGCCCCTTGTCGAAGACCTGGAAGAACATCTCCAGCACATCGGGATGGGCCTTCTCGACCTCGTCGAGCAGCAGCACGCTGTAAGGCTTGCGGCGCACCGCCTCGGTCAACACACCGCCCTGGCCATAGCCCACATAGCCCGGAGGCGAGCCCTTGAGGCCGCTGACGCTGTGGGCCTCCTGGTACTCGCTCATGTTGAGGGTGATGAGGTTGCGCTCGCCGCCGTAGAGGCTGTCGGCCAGGGCCAGGGCCGTTTCGGTTTTGCCCACACCGCTGGGGCCGACGAAGAGGAAAACACCGCGCGGCTTGCACGGGTCTTCCAGGCCGGCGAAGGCCGTGCGCACGCGCTGCGCGATGGCCTCCAGGGCGTGGTCCTGCCCGATGACGCGGGCTTGCAGGGCCGCCGACAGGCCACGTGCCGCTGCGACCTCGTCCTGCACCATCTTGCCCAGCGGGATGCCCGTCCACGACGAGACGATGTCGGCCACGACCTGGGCGTCCACCTGCAGGGGAACGAGGGGGACGCCGGTTGGCGCACCACGCTGCAACCCGGCCAGGCGGGTCTGCAGGCCCTGCAGCTCGGCGCGCTCGGCCTCGTTCAGGCCGCCGGCTTGGTGTTCGGCACGCTGGCGCAAGGCCAGGATGTCCTGCACCGCTTGCTGCTCCAGGTGCCAACGGGCCTCGTCGGCCTGCAGGCGGGCTTGCAGGTCCAGGCGCTGCATGCCGAGGGCGTCGAGGCGGGCGGCATGGGACGCGGCATGGGCCTTGCCCTGCTCATGGGCAAGGTCGGCGCCATCCGATGCCAGGTGCACCCCCGCGGCCAACTCACGCTGCAGCGCCTGCGCTTCGGCCCCGATCTGCGCCAGGCTGCGGCGGGTGTCTTCGATGCGTGCGGGCGTGCTGCGCTGCCCCAGGGCCACGCGGGCGCACGCCGTGTCCAGCACGCTCACGGCCTTGTCGGGCAGCTGGCGACCGCTGATGTAACGCGCCGACAGGCGCACCGCCTCGGTGATGGCCTCGTCCAGCAGCTGCACACCAAAGTGCTGGGCCATCAGCGGCGCCATGCCGCGCAGCATGGCGGCGGCCACCGGCTCGCTGGGCTCTTCGACCTTGATGACCTGGAAGCGCCGCGCCAGGGCCGCGTCTTTCTCGACGTGCTGCTTGTACTCGCTCCAGGTGGTGGCCGCGATGGTCCGCAACTCGCCGCGCGCCAAGGCAGGCTTGAGCAGGTTGGCCGCGTCACCACCGCCGGCCGGGCCGCCCGCGCCGATCAGCGTGTGCGCTTCGTCGATGAACAGGATGATGGGGTGCGGGCTCTGGCGAACCTCGTCGATGACGTTCTTCAGGCGGTTCTCGAACTCGCCCTTGACCGACGCACCGGCCTGCAGCAGGCCCATGTCCAGCACGTGGATGGCCACGCCCTGCAGCACCTGGGGCACGTCACCCGCGGCGATGCGCAAAGCCAGGCCCTCGACCACCGCGGTCTTGCCCACGCCCGCTTCGCCGGTGAGGATGGGGTTGTTCTGCCGCCGGCGCAGCAAGATGTCCATGGCCTGGCGGATCTCGGCATCCCGGCCGATGACGGGGTCGAGCTGCCCCGCACGGGCGCGTTCGGTGAGGTTGGTGGTGAACTGGTCGAGCGCAGGGGTACGCGGGGGCTGGGCCGTGCCAGCGCCGCCTTCCCGCAGAGGCTCGACAGCCCCAGCCGGCGCCGCTGACTCGGCCTCAGGGGATGCCGCGGTCAGCTCGGTCAGGCGGTGCTTGAGCTCGGCCAACGGGAATTGGCGCAGGCGCGCCGAGGTTTGCACCGACAACTGCGCCAACGTGGGCTCCGTCAACCAAGCCAGCAACAAATGCCCGCTGCGGATGCGGCCGAGTGGCGACGCCAGCGAGGCCATCAGCCAGGCCTGCTCCAGCAAAACCGGCACATGCACCGCAAACACCGGCGGGCGCGGGCTGTGGCGGGTCTCTCGCTGCAGTTCGGCCTCCAGGTCCTCGCGCAAACCCTCGAGGCTCACGCCGAAGTGGTGACACAGCAGGCTCAGGTCATTGGCGGGTGGGGCCAGCAAGGCCAGGAAGATGTGCTCCAGGTCCACCTCGTGGTGCCCGCGTTGCTTGCACAGGACCACGGCCTGTTCGGCAGCACGCCGGGTGGTGTCGTTGAGCTTGGCGATCAGCAGTTCGAGCGAATGGGACATGGTGTTCAAGCGAAGGCAAGGGGTCGGGGTGCAGTTGCAGTTGCAGTTGCGGTGACAGGCGCGGCGCCAGCAGCAGGGGAAGAACGCGTTGTGGCGGAGGCATGGCCGCCAGGCAGCAGCCCATGCACCCACTCGGGCTCAGGCTCACCGGGTCGGATGTCGTAATGCACGTCCTGCCTGTCCGACGGTGCCGGCTCGGTCAGCAGGAAGGTGTCCCAACCCAGGCGGCCCGCCAGCGGGGAACGGTCGGAGCGCAATGCGCTGCCCTGCACCGCCTCGTGGCGCAGTTGCAATTGCACCTCCACCTCCAGCGCCGGCCCCAGCAACAGGCCCAGCCACTGGCGCAAGGCCTGCGCCCCCGCACCACCGGGCAGGAAGCGCAAAAACGGTGTGTGGTCCAGGGGACCGAGCACGAGGCGCACGCAGAGGTTGCGTTGCCACACGCGCTCGCCGAGCAAGGCAGAGCGGCCCAGCACGCCGGAAGCACCGGACGCACCAGCACCAGCACCAGCACAGCCACCCAGCACCGTGCGGCCGGCCTCCGGCACCGGACACCACCTCCCCACGAAAGGCTCGATGCGCACCGGCACGCCCAGGTAATGCGTCAGCAAGCGCTGCAATTGCGCCATCGGCAAGGTGCGCTGCTGCAGGATGCCGGAGAAGTACGCCAGAGCCTCGTCGCTCACGCCCCCTCGCTCGGCCCCCAGCCGATGCCGCAAGCCCTTGAGGCCCATGCCCGACAAGGCCAGCGCTTCGGACACCAAGGCGCGTGGCGCGGGTGCGCCGTCCCGCGCCACGCGGTGACGCACCGCTTCCTGCTCGTGGCGGAGTGCCAGGCGGTGCTTGCACCAAGCCTGGTAGAACAGCGTCACCGAGCGGTGACTGAAGACGTCCAGGAAGGCCCGCGCCGCGGCGCTGGACCCCTTCACCTCTGCCTGTGACAGCCACTCGGTGTAGAACAAGGGCAAGGCGCCAGAGACGCCCAACAGCCCCATGCAGGCCGGCGTCAGGTCGATGCGTTGCACACCCTCTGCCGCCCCCACGCCACCGCCCTGCGGCGGCAGGCCCACCACCTCGGGCGAAGTCCAGTGCGCTTGCAAGGATTCGATCTCGCTGGCCGGAAAGCTCAAGGACACCGAGTTGTGGAACTGCACCCGCTCCAGCCCCACCCAGCGCTCCAGCAGGCGCACGGCCTGGAAGAAACCGAACTGCTGCGGCGCATGCAGGAGCTGCGCGATCACAGCAAGGGGCGCGCGCCATGCCGTGGTGGACATGCGATCAACTCCTCGTGGGTGCGTGCGGACAGCACGGTCAGCCGGGCATAGCTGTTGATGTGGACATACAGCCCGAAAAAGTGGTCCAGCACCGTGGCGAACAAACCCAGGCCCGTGCCCACGAAGCCCTGCTCATCGACGGTGAGACGCACCTCGGTGCCACGCACGAAAGTCGCGAAGGGCTCGCCGGGCAGCCAGGCCGTGTCCGGCTTGAACTCGATGGCCACCAAGGCCTCCACCTGGCGTCGGTTGCTGAGGCTGTGCGGCAGGTCGTAGAGGCGCAGCAACTCCTTGAGCGCATCGATGCCGCCACCGGTGAGCGAGAGGTGGTTGAGCGACAGGTGCGAAATCAGTCGCCACAACATGCCTTTGCCGCGATGCACCCGGTGGCTGCGCGTGGGCTTGCGCAGGAGCACCACTTCGCGCGCGGGCCCGCCACCGCTCATGAACAGGTCGCCGCCCGGCGTGCCCGGTGCCAGCAGGTGCGGCAAATCGCGGTTGGTGGCCAGCACGTCCAGCGAGAGCGTCTCCACCGCGGGCGTGGTGAGGTGCTGGTTGGCGTCCACCAGGGTCAGCATCAGCTCGTGGCCTGGGCTGCGCTCGGCCAGGTCCTCATCGCGGTGCAATTGCCAATAGGCCGGGATAGCGCCCTGCAGGCCGGCACCCTGAGCGCCCGACGGCACCGCTGCGCCCTGAGGGGTGAGGCCATCGTCGGCCAGCAAAGCACCGTGCTGCAGTGAAAAGAAGGGCTTGACCTCGTCGATCATGTCGCCGTGGGCCGTCTGGCGCACGCGGTACACCCGCTCCAGGGCATGCACCTCGTGGCCATGGGCGCGGCGGCCATCGACCACCACCGCGTGGCTGTCCTGCTGGTGCGTGATGCGGATGGGGTCGGCTGCCTGACGGAACAGGTTGACGACCGGTGCGGCCCCCAAGACGACGTTGTGCACAGCCACGGCCTCCAGCAAGCGACTGGCATCGGCATCGGCCCGCAGCCCGGCGACCAGCACATGCACCGTCAAGCGCGACGCCGCGCCACCCTCGCCTGCAGCATCCTTCTCAGCCGGGCTGGCGAACAGCGCGGGCAGGTCCACGAACTGGAACTTGTCCGGGAAGGCGAAGTACTCCGACAGCAGCCGGTAGGCAGGATGCGAGCGATCGTCCCAATCGATGAGGGCCTCGTCCTCGGCAAAGCCCACGCCCTGGGGCAAGGCCGCTGCGCCCCCAGCCGCCTGGCGCCACGGTCGGCCAGCGTCCGTCTGCCACATCACGCCCACGGCCTGGCGGCACAGGGCTTCGCGCAAGGCGCTGACCTGCGAGGCCTCGCCGTCGAGGTAGATGCGCAAAGGGGCAGACAAGGCCGCTGGCCACGACAAGGCCGGTGACAGCTTGTCGAGGGTGATGGACAGCACCGAGGTGGCCTGCGGCGGCACCGGCGTGCCTGCGGGTGCGCCCAAAGCGTGCCGGAAGCTGACGCTGGCCACGCGCAAAGGCAAGAGCATGGTCGCCTGGCTGGTGCGGAAACGGCAAGGCACCCCCTTGACCGGGCGCGACGTCAACTCGGTGCCACGCGGCAGGATGGCCGGCTGGCTCATCTGCAGGGCCTGGGCACTGAGGTCGAAACGCGCCACGGCACACGAGGGGAAGGGGCGCAGGTAGTGCGGGTACAGCACCTCCAGCAGGGCTTCGGTGAACAACGGGAAGTCGTCGTCCAGGCGCTTGTGGATGCGCACAGACAACAGCGCGAAAGACTCCATCAAGCGCTCGACGTGCGGGTCATCGCCCACATCCCCGGAGAGCTGCAAGCGCCCAGCGATCTTTGGATAGCGCTGCGCGAAGTCGGCCGCGCGGGTGCGCAGGAAGGCCAACTCGCGTTCGTAGTGGGGCAGGAGGTCGTCCATGGAACGGCAGGGGACGGTGGTGGCTGTGATGAACGTGGGGCTGCCGAGGCGAGGCTCAGGCAGCGTGTATGAAACGGGATTGGGTGACGTGGTAGCGCGAGGCCGCGGGCATGAGCACCGCGTCGAAGCTCACGCCCTCGTTCAAAGGGGTCACGACCAACATGGCGCGGACGGTGAACTGCAAGGCCGTGCCGGTGCTCGCATGCACACGGAAGTCCACGTGCACATGGCGCAGGCGG
>CAIQIL010000577.1 GCA_903871865.1 uncultured Burkholderiales bacterium | reverse complement strand
GAGTCAGGCGCTGTTCGCCAAGTCGTTGTCCAACGGGAAGGGCGATGAGATGACCAAGGCCGCCGTCAACAAGGCGCAGGCGCAAGCGAACAAGCGAGGGGAAAGGACAGCAGGGCGCACAGGCAAACTCATCTTCGGCATGGAATTTGCATGGAGTTTACCGAAGACCGTGCCGCCGTGTGTGGCTGGTCTGCAAATACCGCGCAAATATCCCGCCTGGCGCCACCCAGGCGCCTCGGGGCCTCACTTGCCCTTGCGCAGGCGGTTGACGAGGAAGTCCACCGTGGCCAGGGTCTTTTCGGGCGTGCCGTTGAGCGAAATCGAGGTCAGGAACTGGCCACCGATGCCGATGGCGGGCACGCCGTCGATTTTGTAGGCCTCGGCCAGGGTGCGGGCCTGACGGCACTTGGTCTGCACAGCGAAGGAGTCGAACACCGACAGGAACTTGGCGCGGTCCACGCCGTTCTTGGCCATGAAATCGGCGATGAGTTCGGGCTTGTCGAGCTTGAGACCCTCTTCGTGGAGGGCGTGGAAGACCTTGCCGTGCAGCGAGGACAGCAGGCCCATGGCCTCCAGCGCGTAGTAGATGCGCTGGTGCACGCCGAAGGGGTTTTCGCGGAAGGCCACGGGCGCGCGGCGGAAGGCCACGTCGGCGGGTAGCTTGCCGATCCAGGCGTTCAGCGAAGGCTCGAAGTGGTAGCAGTGCGGGCAGCCGTACCAGAAGAACTCGACGACTTCGACCTTGCCAGCGGGCGCGGCCACAGGGGCGGCCTGGCCCAGCTTGACGTAGTTCGTGCCCTCGACGGGGTCACCGCCTTGCGCCAGGCTCAGCGTGGGCGTCACCACAGGCGCAACGGCCAGGCCCAGCCCCAGGGCCGACAGGGATTGCTTGGAAAATTCACGGCGGTTCATCGCGGACATCCTTCGGACAGGGTCGAAACTCAGATCACTTTTGCACACGCACCAGGGCGGACTCGATGCCTGCGGCCTGCAGCTTGACGCGGACGTCTTCGGCCTGCTCGCGCTGACCGAAAGGCCCCAGGCGCACGCGGTACATGGTGCGGCCGTTGACCTCGCGCTCCTGCAGGTGGGCTTCCAGACCCATCAGCCCCAACTTGGCGCGTTGCTGCTCGGCTTCGGTCTGGCTGCCATAGGCGCCAGCCTGCACCTGGTAGCTCAACGCATCGGCCCCCGCGGGCGACGACACAGCTTCACCCGCCAGTATGGCCGCCGGATTGCGACCGGATGTTGACGACGCTGCCGATGCGGAGGCCTTGGCCGCCGGGGCGGAGCCGGCCGGGGCAGCGGTGGGCACGGAAGCCGACTCAGCACCGGACGCGGGCGCCGACTCCACCTGCACCGGGCGCGGCTTGGCCGGGTTCTTGCCGTAGAGCGGGTTGTTCGGGTCCCAGTTCTTGTTCTTCTCGGCCTCGGCTGCGTCCTGCTCGGCGGTGCGCTGGGGCACCTTGTCGATGAAGGGCAGCGGCACCTTGGCGATGTAAAGCGCCACGCCGAGCGCCAAGGCCAGGCCGACCAGCATGCCGACGATCATGCCCAGGAAAAAGCCGCCACGTTGGGATTTCATCAGTGTCCGTCCTCTCTCATCCGACGCTGTGCGCCGGGGTCACATCTTCTCGGGTGCGCTCACGCCCAGCAGGGCCAGGCCGCTGCGCAGCACCTGGGCGGTGGCCGTCAGCAGCGCCACGCGGGCCCGTCCGAGTTCGACATCATCCACCAGGAATCGTTCCGCGGCGTAGTAGCTGTGGAAGGCGCTGGCGAGGTCGCGCAGGTAGAAAGCCACGTCGTGCGGGGCCAGGCCCAGCGCGGCCGAGGTGAGCATGTCGGGGAATTCGGCGAGCTTGCTCATCAGCGCCAGTTCGGTGGGCGCGGCGAGCAGGTCCAGCTTGGCTTGCGCCAGGGCACCGAGGTCGCCACCGGCCTTCTCGACGTACTGGGCGCGCACCGAGTGGATGCGGGCGTGGGCGTACTGGACGTAGAACACGGGGTTCTCGTCGTTCTGCTTGAGGGCCAGGTCGACGTCGAAGGTGAACTCGGTGTCGGCCTTGCGGCTGATGAGGAAGAAACGCACCGCGTCCTTGCTGGTCCACTCGATGAGGTCGCGCAGGGTGACGTAGGAGCCGGCGCGCTTGGAGATCTTGACCTCCTCGCCG
>CAIQIL010000576.1 GCA_903871865.1 uncultured Burkholderiales bacterium | reverse complement strand
TGGTGCCCGCGTTGGCCGCATCTGCATCCCAAGGGGCCTCGCTGCCCGCTGTGGCGTCCGAGGCCTCGCCCAGCAACGCCGCCACGGCCCGGCGCTTTTCCTCGCGCACGCGCTTGGCCGCTTGCTTGAGCTCGTCCTTGCCGGCCAGCGCGGCCGAGGCCTGCTCTTCGGCGGGCAGGCTGGCCACGGCCGCCGCAGCGTTGATGCTGATGGTGCCGGCCTTGACCGCGGCCACCAGCTCAGGCGCGGCCTGCTTCTGGATTTTCTCGATCAGCACGACCTGGCTGTTGCTCAGGCGCGCGGCTTTGGCGATGTCGGCGCGGCTTTTCAGGGGCTCGGGCGCGGCGCCGGGCGCGGGCTCGGCCAGGGCCGCACCGGCCACCGTGTCAGCCGATGGGGCGTCGGCCGATGCCGTGGCGGCCACCGCGCGGGCGCGGCGCTCGCTCAGGATCTCGCGCTTGCGCAGCGCCAAGACACCGCGCTGGAAGTCGGACACGCTGCGGCGGCCCAGGTGCTGGTCGATCATCCACAGGTGGACGTCGTCCATGGACTTGAACCTCGGGTGCTGCACCGTCTGGAACGGCAGGCCGTGCTTCTGGCAGATGCCGTAGCGGTTGTGGCCGTCCACCAGCACATCGCCCCACAGCACCAGCGCGTCGCGGCAGCCCTCGGCCAGGATGCTGCGCTCCAGGGCCTCGTGCTCCTCGGGCGTCAGGGGGTCGATGTAGGCCTTGAGTTCTTCGTTGACGACGATGTGCATGGGGTGGCGTTGGCGCAGGAAAGGCGGTGGAGGACGGAAGTCGGGCCTGGATTCTAGGGGCCACCGCCGGGCGCCCCGCCGCCGGAGTTTGACCAACGGGCTTGCCTTTGCATTCAGGGCCACGCGGTCATGGCGCTGTCACGCATTTGGCGCGGCGGCGCTCGCATCATGCAAGCTGACACCCAAGCGCAGGAGCACCGCATGAACGCCATGATGAAAGCCGCTGTTTTCGTGGAACCCGGCCGCATCGAGGTCGTGGACAAGAAGATCCCGGACGTGGGCCCCAACGACGCCCTGGTCCGCATCACCACGACCACGATCTGCGGCACCGACGTCCACATCCTCAAGGGCGAGTACCCGGTGGCCAAAGGCCTGACCGTGGGCCACGAGCCCGTGGGCGTGATCGAGAAGCTGGGCAGCGCCGTGGTGGGTTACCGCGAGGGCCAGCGCGTCATCGCCGGGGCCATCTGCCCGAACTTCAACTCCTACGCCGCCCAGGACGGTGCCCCCTCGCAGGACGGCAGCTACCTGGTGCCGCAAGGCCTGTGCGGCTGCCACGGCTACAAGGCCACGGCCGGCTGGCGCTTTGGCAACCTGATCGACGGCACCCAGGCCGAGTACGTGCTGGTGCCTGACGCCCAGGCCAACCTCGCCCCCATCCCCGACGGGCTGACGGACGAGCAGGTGCTGATGTGCCCGGACATCATGTCCACCGGTTTCAAGGGCGCCGAGAACGCCAACATCCGCATCGGCGACACGGTGGTGGTGTTCGCGCAGGGCCCGATCGGCCTGTGCGCGACGGCGGGCGCGCGCCTGCTGGGCGCCACGACCATCATCGCGGTCGATGGCAACGAGCACCGCCTGGACGTGGCGCGCAAGATGGGCGCGGACGCCACGCTGAACTTCAAGACCTGCGACGTGGTGGACGAGGTCATGAAGCTGACCGGCGGCAAGGGCGTGGACGCGTCCATCGAGGCGCTGGGCACGCAGGCCACCTTTGCGTCGGCCCTGCGCGTGCTCAAGCCGGGCGGCACGCTGTCCAGCCTGGGCGTGTACTCCGAGGACCTGACCATCCCGCTGTCGGCCTTCGCCGCCGGCCTGGGCGACCACAAGATCAACACCGCGCTGTGCCCCGGCGGCAAGGAGCGCATGCGCCGCCTGATGAACGTGGTGGCCTCGGGGCGCGTGGACCTGGGCCTGCTGGTGACGCACCAGTACAAGCTCGAAGACATCGTCGCGGCCTACGAGTTGTTCTCGCACCAGCGCGATGGCGTGCTGAAGGTGGCCATCAAGCCCTGACCATCAAGCCCTGAGATCGGCTTCAGGCCAGGCTCGGCAGGCAACTCACTTGGCCGGTCACTTGGCCGCGCGGCTGCGGCGCGCCGGGCTGGCGGTCGGCTTGTGCGTGGCCTGCTCCAGCCACAAGAGGGCGTCGAGCTGGGCCAGCACACCGTGCAGGTGTTCGGGCGAGAGCTCGCGCAGGGCCGCCAGCGAACGCAGCACCAGCAGGTGCGAGTTCAAGGGGCCGGCGTTGTCGGGTGCACGCGCCAGGGCCTTGTCCACCTGGGCGTCGGCCGCGACCTTGGCCCAGGTGCCGCGGAAGCGGTCGAGGCTTTTGAGTTCGGGCGGCAGCCCGGTGGGGCTGGCCGATGGCGTCGATCGGGCCGCTGCGGTGGCGGCGGTCGGCGCAGGGCCGCCACCCGAGACGGCCAGGATGTGGCGGTGGAGCTCGGCCAATGGGCTTGGCGTGGCGGGGGCAGGCGCAGAGGTGGGTGTGGCGGTGGGGATCGGCTCAGCCTCGGTGGCCCTGGCCGCTGCCCGCGTCAGGGCCTCGCGCAGCCGCCCGGCCAGGATGCGCTGCACGGCGCCAGATTGCGCCTGCAGGCGCTGCGCCATCAGCACCATGTGCTGGAAGCCGATGGGGTCGCGCTGGGCGGCACCTGCCTCTCGCAGGGACGCCAGGGCCGCGGTGAAGTCGCTGTCGTTCATGTCGGCGCGTTCAGGGCGCAGGCGGCGCCGCCTTGGGCACCGGCGCCATCTCGACGCGGCGGTTCAGCGCCCGGCCGGCTTCGCTGGTGTTGGGCGCGGCGGGTTGCTCGGCACCGAAGGCCGCGGCGAACACGCGCGACGAGGGCATGCCTTCGCCGATGAGGGCGCGCGTCACGGTCAGGGCGCGCTGGGCCGAGAGCTCCAGGTTGTCGGCGTAGCGGTCGTTGCGGTTCTGCACAGGCTTGTCGTCGGTGAAGCCGCTGACCATCAGCATCTCGTCGCGCTCGCCGAGGTAGACGCGCAGCGGCGGCACCAGGGTCTGCAGCAGCTGGCGGCCCTCGGGGCGCAGCTGGTCGGAGTTGAAGGCGAACAGCACGCTGCCGCTGATGCCGATGCGGCCGTTGTTCAGCGTGACCCGGCCCGAGCGCAGCGGGATGGCCAGGGCCTTCTCCAGGGCCATGCGGCGCTGCTCTTCGACCTGGCGCTTCTTCACCTCGGCTTCGAGGTGGCTGACCAGGTCCATCTGCACGACCAGCACGCCCACCAGGATCAGCACGAAGGCGCCCAGCAGACCGGCCATGAGGTCGCCGAAGACGGCCCAGACTGGCGCGGTGTCACTGGCCGCCGGGCTCAGGGCCTCGTCGTGCTCGCCGATGTCGCCAACATCGACGGCGTCGTCCAGGCCATCCAGCGCGCTCATGCCGCGCCCCCGGCCAGGGCCGGCCGCAGCTGGCGCAGGTCTTCGACGATGCCTTGCTGCGCGCTGATGCTCAGGTCGATGACCTCGCGCGCCTGGGCCACGTAGTAGGCCAGTTGCTCGTCGCTGCGCGCCATGGACTGCTGCAGCGTGGCTTCCAGGCGCTGCAAGCCGGCGGCGAGCTGGCCGTTGGTGTCGCTGAAGGCCTGCACGCCGTGGCGGAAGGCCTCGCCCAGGGTGGAGAGCTCGATGGCGCTGCTGACCACGTGGGCGGCCAGGTGATCGGTCTTGCTGGCCTGCACACCGAGCGTGTCGGCGAACTGGCGGCTGGCCTGGTCCATGACGGACGCGGCCGAGGCGGCCAGGGCCTCGATGCTGGCGCGCTGTTCGCCGGAGGCCTGGTTGATCGTGTCCAGCAGGGTGCGGATCTGGCCCATGACGGTGGCGCGCTCCTGCAGCGAGTGGGTGTCGCGCTCGCTGAGCTGGGCCATCTCGGTGCGCAGTTGCGCGATGACCTCGGACGCGGCCTGCGGCACCTCGGCGGCGGTCTGCATCAGGCGGGTCATGGGCGCTTCCAGGGCCGTGCCCAGGGTGGCCAGGTGCTGGGTGACGGCGTCTTGCAGCTCGCCCAGGCGGACCACGGCGGCATCGCCCCGCTGGGCTTCATCGGCACGCAAGGCGGCCAGCTCGGTGCGCCACAGGCTGGCGAGCTGGTCCATGCGTTCGCCGTGCTGGGCGGCCCATTGCGATTCGGCCTCGGTGCGGGCCTGGAGCAACGCCTGCGACTGGCTCACCAGCTGGGCGATGTCGTCCAGCGTCTGGTGGGCCTGCTGGCGGGTGCGCTCGGCGATGTCCTGGGCGCTGGCCTGCAGGGTCTGGCAGATGGCGTCTTGCTGCTGCAAGGTCTGTGCGCCCACGCGCTGCCACTCGGCACCGAGCTGGGCGGCCTGCGTGGCCAGGGCCTGCGTCCAGGCGCCGAGCTTGCGCTGGTCTGCCTCGGCCTGGGCGGCCTGGGCCTGCGTGGCCGATTGCTGCACGGCGGCCAGCACAGCGTCGGCACGCTGGGCGAAGGTGTCGGTGAAGCCATCCAGCGTGCGACCGAGCTGGTCGCCGAGCTGCGCGCTGGTGTCGGCGTGGGCCTGCAAGGCGCTCGTCCAGCCTTCGGACACGGTGCGGGCGGTGTCGCCGAAGCGCGCCGAGAGGCCGTCGAGCTGGGCCTGCGTGGCGTCCACCAGGCGCTGGTGCGTGCGGGCAGATTCGGCCGAGATCTCGGCCATGGCCGCTTGCACCACGGGCTTCAGGCTGTCGCCGGCCACCTGCGCGCTGGCCACCAGGCTGTCTTGCAACGAGCGCGCCACGGATTGCGCCAGCTGGGCATAGGCCGCCGAGGCTTCGCGGTGGAAGTCGGCTTGCTGGGCCAGCATCTGCTCACCGAGCTGCTGGTGGCGGCGCTCCACGCCTTCGGCCAGGGCTTGCAAGGCCTGCACCATCGCGGGCAAGGCCTGGGCTTGCGCTTGCAAGGCCTGCAGGGTGTCGGTGCGCTGGGCGTCGGCTTGCTGCTCGCGCTGTGCGGCGCGCTGGTGGCGCGCAGACAGCGGCCGCAGCACCGTGGCGATGCGGGTGTCGAGCAGGCGGACCAGCGCCAGGCGCTCGCGGCGGCTGAGCGCCGACATCAGGCCCAGCATGGCCGAGGCCGCGACACCAGCCACCGAGGTGCCAAACGACAGGCCCAGGCCCTTGATGGGCGCGGCCAGGGCCGCCCGGATGGCCTGCAGGTCGGTCGAGCCCTCGAGCGCGAACACGGCGCCCTGGAAGGTCACCACCATGCCCAGGAAGGTGCCCAGCATGCCGAGCATGACCAGCAAGCCGACCAGGTAGGGCGTGAGCGCCGGCGCCGGCAAGGCCACGCGCTCGCCTTCGATGCGCTGGCGCACGGGGTGGCGCAGGGCGGTGGGAAGGCGGGCCAGCCAGTCGCCGAGCGCGGTGGCATCTGCGGGTGCCTTGGCAGGCGTGTTGTCTGGGGTGCTGTCTGGCGTGTGGGTCAGGGCCGCGGCCAGGGCGTCCGAGGCGGCGCGGAACTGCCAGAGCTCGGCGGCGCCCAGCACATAGGTGGCGGCGATGGCGCCGGTCATGGCCAGGGCCAGCCAGCTCGCGCCGATGAAGCCCACGCCCACCCAGCCCACTGCCACCAGGCCGATGGCGAAGGCCACTGCAAAAACGATCCTGTTCATGGGTACTTCTCGACCTCGCTGCGCAACGCGTGCATCAATCCAATGACCGGCTGCAGGCGGAGGTCCAGCTCCGCGTGCAGCATCTCCTGCATCTCTCCGACATAGGCGCCGTGCCAGCCCTCGGGCAGCGCGCGCTTCAACTGCTCGAAACGCTTTTCCAGCAGCAGGGGCACCGCGGCCATCAGCTTGTGCTCGCGCCCGCCCAGGGTCTGCTCCAGGGCGGCGTCCAGCGCGGCCAGTTGGCGCAGGCGGGGCGAGGCCTGGGACAGGGCCTGGCGCACCGAGGCGCGCAGGGCGGCGACTTTCTGCGCCATCTGGCCCTGCTGGTCGAGGTGGCGCTTGCGGTGCGGCGCGTGGCCCGCATCGGCTTCGTGGGGGGCGTCGCGCAGCGCCTGGGCGGCCTGCGCCGCGATGCCCTGGGTCAGCCCGGCACGCACCTGGGCCAGCTCGGCGTCGGTGCGCTCACGCAAGGCCTTCGTGCCCGCCGACAGGGTCGTGGGGATGGCGCCGACAGGGCCTGGCGGCAGGGCCGCGTGCAGGCGCACGGTGTCCACTGCGCTCAACCACTGGGCCAGGCGCTCGGCGAAGTCCTGTCGGGGGGCGTCCTGCTCCCGCGCCGTGGCCGCGCTCAGCAAGCGCACCAGCCGCGAGCTGGCGAAGTTCGCGCGCACGGCCGGCATGGCCGTCTTGGGCGCAGCAGCAGGTGGGAGGAAGACAGGAGCGGACACGGGCGCAGGGACCAGGCAAAGACGGACAGAGGCAGGCAAAGACAGCCAGAAAGAGGCCGCAGGGGGACGGTCGGGGAGGCGGAAGTCTAAACGGTGAGCGACAATGCACCCCTTTTTGGCACGGGGCCCGTCCGCCCCTCAAAAGCATGAGCCTGTCTGCCCCGCCCGCTTTCACCCTCGCCGACTTCGATTTCGAACTCCCCGAGGCCCTGATCGCCCAGCACCCTGCCGCCGAACGCAGCGCCTCGCGCCTGCTCGACGGCCGCGCCCTCCCCGCCACCGACCGCATCTTCCGCGAGCTGCCCGAGCTGCTGCAGCCCGGCGACCTGCTGGTCTTCAACAACACCCGCGTCATCAAGGCCCGCCTGTACGGCGCCAAGGCCTCGGGCGGTGCGGTCGAGGCCCTGGTCGAGCGCGTGCTGCCCGGCACGAACGAGGTCTGGGCCCACATGCGCGCCAGCAAGTCGCCCAAGCCGGGTGCCAAGGTGCGCTTCGCGGATGCGT
>CAIQIL010000575.1 GCA_903871865.1 uncultured Burkholderiales bacterium | reverse complement strand
TGGTGCCCGGCGGCTTCGGCAAGCGCGGCGTGGAAGGCAAGATCTGCGCGGCCCAGTTCGCCCGCGAAAACGGCATCCCCTACCTGGGCATCTGCCTCGGCATGCAGGTGGCCACCATCGAGTACGCCCGTCACAAGGCGGGCCTCGAAGGCGCCAACTCCACCGAGTTCGATCCTCATGGCCCGCACCCCGTCATCGCCCTGATCGACGAGTGGTTGGACGCCGATGGCACCGTGCAAAAGCGCGATGCCTCTTCTGATCTGGGCGGCACCATGCGCCTGGGCGCGCAGAGTTCGGACGTCAAGCCCGGCACCATCGCGCACGCGATCTACGGCGACGTGGTCACCGAGCGCCACCGCCACCGCTACGAGGCCAACGAGCGCTACCTCGACAAGCTGCAAGCCGCGGGCCTGGTCATCTCGGCCATCACCCAGCGCGAGAAGCTGACCGAGATGGTCGAGTTGCCCAAGTCGGTGCACCCCTGGTACGTGGGCGTGCAGTTCCACCCGGAATTCAAGTCCACCCCCTGGGGCGGACACCCGCTGTTCACCGCCTACATCCAGGCTGCGCTGGCCCACCAGG
Source organism: uncultured Burkholderiales bacterium (assembly GCA_903871865.1). GTDB lineage: Bacteria > Pseudomonadota > Gammaproteobacteria > Burkholderiales > Burkholderiaceae_C > Aquabacterium. The sequence goes on along the minus strand of CAIQIL010000575.1, from coordinate 2,620 downwards.
CCACCCACCCGAAGGTTTGAAGAAGGACCGATGCCATGAAGTTGTGCGGATTTGACGTTGGCCTGGACCATCCTTTCTTCCTGATCGCCGGCCCCTGCGTGGTCGAGTCCGAGCAGCTGCAGATGGACACGGCAGGGCACTTGAAGGAAATCACTTCGGCGCTCGGCATCCCCTTCATCTTCAAGTCCAGCTACGACAAGGCCAACCGCTCCAGCGGCACGTCCTTCCGTGGCCCGGGCATGGAGAAGGGCCTGGAGATCCTGGCCAAGGTCAAGCGCGAACTGAACGTGCCCATCCTGACGGACGTGCACTCCGAGGCCGAGATCCCCGCCGTGGCGGCCGTGGTCGATGTCTTGCAGACGCCGGCCTTCCTGTGCCGCCAGACCGATTTCATCCACGCCGTCGCCCAGTGCGGCAAGCCGGTGAACATCAAGAAGGGCCAGTTCCTGGCGCCTGGCGACATGAAGAACGTCATCGACAAAGCCCGTGCCGCCGCGCGCGAAAAAGGCTTGAACGACGACAACTTCATGGCCTGCGAACGCGGTGCCAGCTTCGGCTACAACAACCTGGTCTCCGACATGCGCTCGCTGGCGATCATGCGCGAGACCGGCGCGCCGGTGGTGTTCGACGTGACCCACTCGGTGCAGTTGCCGGGCGGGCAGGGCACCTCTTCCGGTGGCCAACGCGAGTTCGTGCCCGTGCTGGCGCGTGCCGGCGTGGCCGTGGGCGTGGCCGGCCTCTTCATGGAGACCCACCCGGACCCGGCTTGCGCGATGTCGGACGGCCCCAATGCCGTGCCGCTCAAGCACATGAAGGCGCTGCTGGAAACGCTGCTGGAGCTCGACCGCGTCACCAAGAAGAACGGCTTCCTGGAGTCGAACTTCAACTGAGCCTTCGCCTGAACCCTTTTTTCCCATCCACACATTTTCAATCTGCTTGAGGAACCTGAGATGAGCGCCATCGTTGACATCATCGGCCGTGAAGTGATCGACAGCCGCGGCAACCCCACCGTGGAATGCGACGTGCTGCTGGAAAGCGGCGTCATGGGCCGTGCTGCCGTGCCGTCTGGCGCTTCGACGGGTTCGCGCGAAGCCATCGAGCTGCGCGATGGCGACAAGTCGCGTTACCTGGGCAAGGGCGTGCTGAAGGCCGTTGAGCACATCAACACCGAAATCGCCGAAGCTGTGCTGGGCCTGGACGCTTCCGAGCAAGCCTTCCTGGACAAGACCCTGATCGACCTGGACGGCACCGAGAACAAGGCCCGCCTGGGCGCCAACGCCATGCTGGCCGTGTCGATGGCCGTGGCCCGCGCCGCTGCCGAAGAAGCTGGCCTGCCCCTGTACCGCTACTTTGGCGGCATGGGCGCGGTGCAGTTGCCCGTGCCGATGATGAACGTCATCAACGGCGGCGCGCACGCCAACAACAACCTGGACATCCAGGAATTCATGATCCTGCCGGTGGGCGCCCCGACCTTCCGCGAAGCCCTGCGCTATGGCGCCGAGGTCTTCCACGCCCTCAAGAAGATCCTGCATGACAAGCACATCAGCACCGCCGTGGGCGACGAGGGCGGTTTCGCGCCTTCCGTGGCCAGCCACGAAGAAGCCATCCAGCTGATCCTGCAAGCCATCGAAGCCGCTGGCTACGTGGCCGGCGAGCAGATCGCACTGGGCCTGGACTGCGCCGCTTCCGAGTTCTACAAGGACGGCAAGTACCACCTCGAAGGCGAAGGCCTGGAGCTGACGGCCGAGCAGTGGACCGACATGCTGGCCACCTGGGTGGACAAGTACCCGATCATCAGCATCGAAGACGGCATGCACGAAGGCGACTGGGCCGGTTGGGCCCACCTGACCGAGCGCCTGGGCAAGAAGGTGCAGCTGGTGGGTGACGACCTGTTCGTGACCAACACCAAGATCCTGAAGGAAGGCATCGACAAGGGCATCGCCAACTCGATCCTCATCAAGATCAACCAGATCGGCACCCTGACCGAAACCTTCGCCGCCATCGAAATGGCCAAGCGCGCCGGCTACACCGCCGTCATCAGCCACCGCTCGGGCGAAACCGAAGACAACACGATCGCCGACATCGCCGTGGGCCTGAACGCCGGCCAGATCAAGACCGGCTCCATGAGCCGCTCCGACCGCATGAGCAAGTACAACCAGCTCCTGCGCATCGAAGAAGACCTGGGCAACGTGGCCGTGTACCCCGGCCGCAGTGCTTTCTACAACCTGCTTTGATCGCTGGGCTGACGCCAGCAAAGGGGCCTTCGGGCCCCTTTTCCATGCGCGCGCGTCGTGGATAATGCCGCCATGCGTGTGGCCTTTTTCATCATCGTGGCGCTGTTGGCGGCGGTCCAGGTCGAGCTCTGGATCGGCAAGGGCGGGCTGCCGCGCGTGATGTCGCTGCGCGCCCAGGTGGAAGCCCAGCAGAAGGTCAATGCCCAGGCCTTGGCCCGCAACGAGCGCCTGGCCGCCGAGGTCCGTGACCTGCAGGAAGGCCTGGAGATGGTCGAGGAGAAGGCCCGCACCGAGCTGGGCATGGTCAAGCCCGACGAAATCTACGTGCAGCTGACCTCGCAAAGTGCCCCTCGCGCTCCGTCTGCGCAGGCCTCGTCCTCCGCGTC
>CAIQIL010000574.1 GCA_903871865.1 uncultured Burkholderiales bacterium | reverse complement strand
GCAACGTGGTCAGCCGCGGCAACCCGCTGATGGAAGCCATCCTCGACGCCGGCCTGCCCTACACCAGCGGCCCGCAATGGCTGAGCGAGCACGTGCTGCAAGGCCGCCATGTGCTGGCCGTGGCCGGCACGCACGGCAAGACGACGACGACGTCCATGCTGGCCTGGGTCCTGGAGGCTGCTGGCCTGCAGCCAGGCTTCCTGGTGGGCGGCGTGCCGGAGAACTTCGGGGTGTCGGCCCGACTCGGTGGGGTGAGCGCGCCGAGCGCCGCCGGGCCGTCCCAAGGCGCGAGCGCCCCCTCGGGGGGCAGCGATGTGCCCGCAGGGCCGAGCGTGGGGGCTCCCTTCGTCATCGAAGCGGACGAGTACGACACCGCCTTCTTCGACAAGCGCAGCAAGTTCGTGCACTACCGCCCGCGCACCGCCGTGCTCAACAACCTGGAGTTCGACCACGCCGACATCTTTGCCGACCTGGCCGCCATCGAGACGCAGTTCCACCACCTCGTGCGCACCGTGCCGGCCTCGGGCCGCCTGGTGGTGAATGCGCGCGAAGAAGCCCTGGAGCGCGTGCTGACGCGCGGCTGCTGGAGCGACGTGGCGCGCTTCGGCGTGCGCGGCGACGTGCCGGGCTTCCGCGCACGCGGCGAGCCCCATGCCTTCGACGTGCTGAAAGCCGGCGTGCTCGTGGGCCGCGTGGAATGGGCGCTGCTGGGCGAGCACAACCAGATGAACGCGCTGGCGGCCATCGCGGCGGCCGAGCACGTCGGTGTGGCGCCCCAGGTGGCCTGCGAGGCCCTGGCCCGCTTCGGCAACGTCAAGCGCCGCATGGAAATCAAGGGCGAGGTGCGCGGCATCACGGTCTATGACGACTTCGCCCACCACCCCACGGCCATCCGCACGACGGTGGACGGCCTGCGCCGCAAGGTCGGCCCCGATGCCCGCATCCTGGCGGTGTTCGAGCCGCGCTCCAACACCATGAAGCTGGGCACGATGAAGGCCCTGCTGCCCTGGTCGCTGGAAGACGCCGACCTGGCCTTCTGCCACTCGGGCGGCCTGGGCTGGGACGCCCACGAGGCGCTGGTGGAGATGGGCGAGCGCGCCATCGTGGCCGACACCATCGAGGCCATCGTGGCCAAGGTGGTCAAGGCCGCCAAGCCGGGCGACCACGTCCTGTGCATGAGCAACGGCGGCTTTGGCGGCGTCCACGCCAAGCTACTGGCGGCGCTGGGCTGATCGCTTCAACGCATCCACGGCGCTGACCGCCTCCCAGCCGATCAGGCCTTCGCCTCCATGGCCACAGGCACTGCGTCGGGCCAGGCGGCCGGTCCACTGCCGCAGACCTGCTCGCGCCAAGCCGAAGGCGTCACGCCCGACCAGCGCCGAAAGGCCCGGTGGAAGCTGTGCACCGACAGGAAGCCCAGCGCCTCGGCGATCTGCTTGAGCGGCATCCGCCCCTCGGCCAGCAGGCGCTCGGCCACCAGTTGCTGGCACTCCTGCATCAGGGCGGCGTGCGAGGTGCCCAGCAGCAGCAGGTGGCGGCGCAAGGCACGCTCCTGCAGGCCCAGGTGGGCGGCCGTTTCGGCCACCGTGGGCTGGCGCGGGATGGCCTGCAGCAGCCACTGCCGCACGCGCTCGGCCACGTCGGTGCCGGCGCGCATGGCGGCCAACACCGCCTCCGCCCGGGTGCGCGCCGACACATAGGCCACCGGGTCGTGCATGGGCATGCGCGCGTCCAGCAAAGCGGGGTTGAAGGCGATGCCGCAGTCCTTGCACCCGAAGGCGATGCGCGGCCCGAAGGTGGCTTCGTAGCGTGGCAGCTGACCTGGCGGCGCCGCGTAGGGGAGGTCCACCTGGAGGATGTCGGCGATGCAGGCACCGGCGAACTTCAGCATCTGCACGGCGCTGGTGGCCACCAGCTCCATGCGGAAGTGGCCGCTGCGGCCGTTGCGCACCACGGGGATCACCTGCAGGCGCGCACCGCGGGCGGATTCCACCAGCTCGATCTCGCTGTGCTCGACCGTCAGGCCGGCGAAACGGCGCAGGTCATCGAGCAGCTGGCGCAGGCTGGGCGTGGACAGCACCAAGGGCGTGATGGTGCCGTGGCGCATCAACGCGATGCTCTTGCCGGCCACCAGGCCGAAGGCCGCATCCCCCGTGGCCTCGATGGCGGCGGCCATCATGCGGTCGAACAGCGCCACCGGCAACCACTCGCCATCGTCCTGCAGCGCCTCGACCGAAGCGATGCCGCACTGCCGCAACACCTCGCTGGGGTCGAAGCCTTCGACGTCGAGGGTGTAGGCCAGGATCTTCAGGTTGATGGGGGAGACGCGCATGGGGACAGGGCAAAACACAGGACCGAACGGCTTGCGGGCAATGCAGGCCGGAGGATGGACCCTGTGATGGCGCTGTCAGGCTGGGGGTTTCCATGCGACGGCCGGGCCGTCCACGGGGTTGGGGGGTGTTTCACGACCAGCGGCCAGTGCGCCAGCAGCACACGGTAGCGTGAGATGGAGGCCAGCAGCCACGCATGGGCGTGGTGGGACATGGCCAACCCACCCAAGGCGCGCATGGCCGCTTGCTGGACGTCCTGCAAGGCCTTGCCCACGACCGGCCCCAAG
>CAIQIL010000573.1 GCA_903871865.1 uncultured Burkholderiales bacterium | reverse complement strand
TCATCGACATGGGGCCGGAAGGTGGCTCGGGCGGTGGCCAGGTCGTGGCCGAAGGCCCACCCGAGGTGCTGGTGGCCCAAGGCACGCACACGGGCATGGCGCTGAAAGGTGTGCTGAAGCGCACGCGCGCCTGAGCTGAAGGGGCGCCCTGCGGCGCGGCCACCACACCGCGGAGATCACACCGCGGCGTGCACCCGCAGCACGCTGGACCACACCAGCAGCGTGCCCACGGCCGCGGCCGTCGTCCACAGGATGACGCGCGCCACCATGGCCGTGTCCGCGCCTTCACGCTCGGCCAGCATGGACACATTGGCCGCCGAGGGCAAGGCCGCGGCCAGGGTCAGGGCCAGCACGCTCAAGGGCGGCAAGGCATGGCCCAGCTCGGCGGCCACGGCGGCGGCCAGCCACACCAGCGCAGGGTGCACCAGCAGCTTGAGCGCCACCAGCCACCACAGCGAGGGCGTCACGGCATGTGCGCCACCGTGCGCCGAGGAAGCGCCCACCAGGCTGACGGCTCCGGCCGCCAGGCCCGGCCGCATCTGCGAGCGCGCCACGATGGCACCCAGCGTGACCAGGGCCGCCGGCGTGGACGCCTGGCCCAACAGGCGCAGGATGTCGTCCACCGGCTTGACCAGGCTCAGGCCCAGCGCCGACACCGCCAGGCCGATGGCCATGGCCAGCAGCAGCGGGTTGCGCAAAGCGCCCTTCAGCGAAGACAGCAGCGCGGCCAAAGGGCCCGGGTCGTTGGCCGGCAGGTCGTCGGGCTCCTCACGTGCGGCGGCACCCCGCGCGTCCACCGCAGGATGGGGATGCGAGTGCGCCCACGCCATCGCCAGCGAGCAGCTCACGAGCACGTCGATCAGCAAGGTCGCCGCCACCGGCCCGGCCGCGTCCGGCCCCAGCAGGCTGGTCAGCAGCGGCAGGCCCAGGAAACCCGTGTTGGGGAAGGCCGTGACCAAGGCCGCCAGCGCGCCATTGCGCCGCGACAGGCCCGCGCGCCGCGCCCACCACAGGCCCAAGCCCATCACCACCAGGCTGGCCGTGGCATAGACCCACAACAGCGTGGCGCTGGCCCCCGCCTGCAAGCGCCCTTGCGCGGCCAGCCGCAGCAGCAGCGCCGAGAGGGCGAAGTACAGCACGAAGGTCATCAGGCCGCCGATGCCATCGACCGGCAGCAGGCCGCAGCGCGCGGCGATCCAGCCCAGCGCCACCAGGCCAAAGAAAGGCGCCATCAGCGCGAGTACGTCCAGCATGGGAGCGATTGTGCCGTGTCGGCTCGCGGCCCGCTTTGGGGGGCCTGCTCGCTGGCGAGCCCTCCACAAGCCCCCCTGTGCGGTGCGCCGCCCACCGGGAGCGGCGCGCCGGCCAGTCTGAGCGACGTGCCGCTCATGTCGGGTCGGCCATGCCCCTGGCAGGTGCGCGCGCAAGCCAGGCATGCCCCGCGCGCCAGGCGATGCGCCTCGGGCCTTGCCCCGATGGGGGTCGGGCTTGCGCCAATGGGGGCCATGCGCAAGCCGATGTCGGTCGTGCGCAAGGGGGGTGAACCCGGCGCGTGGGTGCCAGAAAGCGGCGGGTGAGGCAAATCGGGCGGCGAGCCACTCCCGGTGGGCGGTGCGCAACCCCCAACAGGCGGCGGACGCCCCCCAACAGGCGACAGGCCCGTCAAAACGGGGGAACCGCGACCAGGAGTGGGCGGGGGCTGCGCGACATCGGCCTGCGGCCAAGGCGGTCTGGGCGACAGGCCGGGCCCACTGGGCGCCGCCCAAGGCCCCGGCTGGCATGCGCCGCCATGTCTGAGCCTCGCACCCTCAGCGCACCCGCAGCATCCCCAGCACGCCACCCTTGCGCATCACGCGCCAGCCCAGCAGCACGGCCAGGATGGCGGCGTACACCGCCACCTCGCTCAGGTCGTTCTTGGACGCCTTCTTCCAGTAGAAGTGCAGCAGGCCCAGCAGGGCAACGGCGTAGACCAGCTTGTGCAGGCGCTGCCAGTTTTTGCCGCCCAGCTTGCGGATCGCGGCGTTGAACGAGGTCAGCGCGAGCGGTGTCACCAACAGCAGGGCGAGCATGCCCACGAGGATGAAATTGCGCTTGAACACGTCTTTGACGATGTCGTCCACCACCAGGCCCTTGTCCAACCAGGCATAGGCCAGGAAGTGCAGGACAAGGTAGGCGAACATGGTCACGCCCAGAGCGCGGCGGTGGCGCAGCAGCCCAGGCAGCGAGGCCACGTCGCGCAGCGGGCTGACGGCCAGCGTCAGCCACAGGAAGCGCAAAGCCCACTCGCCGGTTTCGCGGATGAGCTTCTCGGCCGGGTTGGCGCCGAGCTGGTCGGTCGCCGCGCCGATGAACAGCGCCACCGCGGGCAGTGCGCACAGCGCCCACAACAGGGGCTTGGCCCAGGGCTTGAGCAGGGCCTGGTTGAGCCAGGAGGGTTGGATGGCAGCGGTGGTCATGGGGGCAATCTGCAGGTCGGTCAGAAGTTCTTTTTCAGGTCCATGCCCGCGTACAGCTGGCCCACCTGGGCCTCGTAACCGTTGAACATCAGCGTGGCCTTGCGCGGCGCGAAGAAGCCGCCTTCGCCAATGCGGCGCTCGGTGGCCTGGCTCCAGCGCGGGTGGTCCACCTTGGGGTTCACGTTGGAGTAAAAGCCGTACTCGCG
>CAIQIL010000572.1 GCA_903871865.1 uncultured Burkholderiales bacterium | reverse complement strand
GATCTGGCCACCTGGGAGAACTCCAGCACCAGCAAACGGCCACCCGGCTTGAGCACGCGGCACATCTCGGCCAGGGCGGCGTCCTTGTGCGTCATGTTGCGCAGGCCGAAGGCCACGGTGACGATGTCGAAGGTTTCGGACGGGAAGGGCAGCTTCTCGGCGTCGCACAGCGTGGTCGGCAGGGCCAGGCCCTTGTTGAGCAGGCGGTCGCGGCCTGTGCCCAGCATGGCTTCGTTGATGTCGGTGTGCACCACCATGCCGGAGGGGCCCACGCGCGCGGCGAAGGCTTCGGAGAGGTCGCCCGTGCCGCCGGCGATGTCGAGCACCTTGTGGCCTTCGCGCACGCCGCTGGCGGCGATGGTGTAGGCCTTCCACAGCCGGTGCATGCCCATCGACATCAGGTCGTTCATGACGTCGTACTTGTTGGCCACGGAGTCGAACACACCGCGAACGCGCTGTGCTTTCTGGGACTCGTCAACCTGCTGGAAACCGAAGTGCGTGCTGCTCATGGCGTCATCTTAAACGGTGGCGGGGATGCTGGCTGCGGGGCAAGGTTGCAAGGCGCGGGCGCAGGCCATGGCGCTGGCCCAGGCCCACTGGAAGTTGTAGCCGCCGAGCCAGCCGGTGATGTCCACCACCTCGCCAATGAAATGCAGGCCGGGCACGAGCTTGCTCTCCATGCTTTGCTGGTGGAGCTCGCGGGTGTCCACGCCGCCGGCCGTGACTTCCGCCTTGGCATAGCCCTCGGTGCCGCTGGGCACGAGCTGCCAGGCGTTGGCGGCTTGGCCCAGGGCGTCGAGGTCTTTGTCTTTGAGTTCGGCCAGCGCGGCCTGCGGCTGCAGGGCAGGGTGCTGCTGCGCCACTTCGGCCAGCCAGGCTTGGGCCAGGCGTTGCGGCACGGCATCGCCCAGCGCCAGCCCCCAGGCGGTGGACAGCTGCTTGCGCGAGCCGCTTTTGGCTTCTTTCAGCGCCGCGGCCAGGTCCTGCTGCGGGTTCAGGTTGATGGTGAGCGCCTGGTCGGGTTGCCAGTGGCTGGAGATCTGCAAGACCGCCGGGCCGCTGAGGCCGCGGTGGGTGAAGAGCAGGTCTTCGGTGAAGTGCGCCATCTGCGGGCCCTTGCCCTTGCCACCTTTGTTGCCTTTGCCAGCCGCAGGCACGCACGAGGGGGTTTCGATGACGACCTCCAGCGACACCCCGGCCAGCGGCACGAAGGGCGCCCAGGTGGCCGCATCGAAGGTCAGCGGGACGAGGGCAGGGCGCAGGGGCACGACGCGGTGGCCGAAGTTGGCCGCCCAGCGCTGGCCGGCGTCGGTGGCGCCGATTTTCGGGATGGACGGCCCGCCCGTGGCGATCACGACCTGGTGGGCTTGCACCACGCCCTGGTCGGTGTCGAGTTCGAAGCGCAGGGTGGCATCTTCACGGCGGCGGATGGCCTTCACGCCGCAGGGTTGCCAGCGCTGCACGCCGCCGGCCTCGCACTCGCGCAGCAGCATCTGGACGATGTCGTCGGCGCGGTGGTCGCAGAACAGCTGACCGCGGTGCTTTTCGTGCCAGGCGATGCGGTGGCGCTCCAGCAGGGCGATGAAATCTTGCGGGCTGTAGCCCGACAGGGCCGAGCGGCAGAACGCGGGGTTCTCGCCGAGGAAGTTCGCCACGCCGACATCGCGGTTGGTGAAGTTGCAGCGCCCGCCGCCCGAGATGCGGATCTTCTCTGCCACCTTCGCGGCGTGGTCGAGCACCAGCACGCTCAGGCCGCGCTGCCCCGCCACACCGGCGCAGAACAGGCCGGCGGCACCGGCGCCAACGACGACGACATCGAAACAGGACGTGGGGGACATGGAGAACAGGCGCTCAGGCGTGGGCAATCTGCCATTGTCGCTGCTCTGCGGCAGCGGGGCCGTGGCGGCAAGGCTGCTTCAGCGGGGCCCCAGGCCCAGTGGCTGGCTGGCCGAGAACAGCGGCTGCCCCGCCTGGCTCTCGGCATGCACCAGCTGGTTGTGGCCTTGGCGACGCGCCTCCTGCAGGGCCTCGTCGGCACGGTGGATGGCCGTGTCCAGCGATTCCCCGCTTTGCAGTTGCACCACGCCGAAGCTCAGGCTGAGCGGGGGGCGTTCGTGTTGCTGGCAGACCTGGTCGACGCGGCGCACCATGCGCTCGGCCACGTGCAGCGCGTCGGTGACGCTGGTGTCGGGCAGCAGGGCCACGAAAGCTTCGCCGCCCAGGCGGCCCACGAGGTCGCGGCTGCGCAGCAAGGCGCGTGCGCTGGAGGCCAGCAGGCGCAGGGCTTCGTCACCGGCGGCGTGGCCGTGGTCGATGGTCAGCAGGCGGAAGCGGTCGATGTCGAAGCGCATCAGCGTGGCGCTGCCCGGTGTGCCGAGGGCCAGGGCTTGCGTGGCCAGTTCCTGGAAGTGGCGGCGGTGCGGCACGTGCGTGAGCAGGTCGAAGTTGGCCATCTGGCGCAACTGCCGGTGAGATTCGCGCAGGTCCAGCTCGGTGCGCTCGTAGGTCATCAACAGGCACATGTACACCGAGAACATCACCCCTGCGACCAAGGCCACCAGCACCACGGGTTGCTGGATCTGGCTGGGGTCGACCACCGGGGCGCCCCAGCTGCCCATGGCCGAGAACAGCCGCGGCACCTGCACGCTGGCCGCGGCCACCAGGAAGATCAGAATGGCTTTGAGGTAGGGGCTGTTGCGACCGTCCTTGTCGTGGCGCACGGCTTGCACCTGCCAGGCGGCGTACAGGTAAAACAGCACATTGACGAAGCTGAACGAGGCCACGCGCGCGCCCAGGTCTTGCGGGCTGGCGTGCCACACGGCCACGTAGGCGCTGCCGCCGGCCAGCGCGAGCACCCAGTCCACCCAGGCCGGTGAGCGAAAGCTGCTGCGGATGTAGAACTGTCGCATCCCGGTCAGCATCGTCAGGGGCCATTGCAGGGACAGCAGGGCGGAGATGGGCAGCAGCCAGGCGTGGTGGTGCTGCAGCACCAGGCACAGCGCCCCGGCCGTGTTGGCCCACTGCGCGGCCGTCCACCAGCCAAAGCCACGGTAAGTGCGCTGGGTGGCGCCGACCAGGCTCATGGTGGCCGCGGCCGTGAACAGCACCACGCACACGACGAGCGTGAGGGTGGGCAGGTGCAGGGTCGGCAGGAGGGGCATGGGCAGCGTTGGGAGGTCGGCTGTGTTTCGGACACAATCTGTGGGCACAGTATCGCTGAGCATGGGCGGCAAAAGCGCTTGCAGCCAGGGCAGCACCCTCACAACAGGAGATCAAAGATGAGCATGGACGTGGTGGACTACGACATCCGCGGGGCGGAGATGCAGTTCGTCGAGGTGGAACTCGACCCGGGCGAGGCCGCCATCGGCGAGGCCGGCAGCATGATGTTCATGGACGCGGGCATCGAGATGGACACCGTCTTCGGTGACGGCTCCAAGCAGCAGAGCGGCTTGTTCGGCAAGCTGCTGGGCGCGGGCAAGCGCCTGATCACCGGTGAAAGCCTCTTCACCACCATCTACACGAACCAGGGCACGGGCAAGCGCCGCGTGGCTTTCGCCGCGCCTTATCCGGGCAAGATCCTGCCGATGAACCTGGCGGAGCTGGGCGGCACGCTGATGTGCCAGAAGGACGCCTTCCTGTGCGCTGCACGCGGGGTGTCGCTGGGCATCGCGTTCCAGAAGCGCCTGGGCGCAGGTTTCTTCGGCGGCGAAGGCTTCATCCTGCAGAAGCTCGAAGGCGATGGCCTGGCTTTCGTGCATGCGGGCGGCACGGTGGTGCGGCGTGAACTGAAAGCCGGCGAGACGCTGCTGATTGACACCGGTTGCGTGGTGGCCTTCACCTCGGGCGTCGATTTCGACATCCAGTACGTGGGCAAGATCAAGACGGCGCTGTTCGGCGGCGAAGGCATCTTCCTGGCCAAGGTCACGGGCCCGGGCCAGGTCTGGTTGCAGAGCCTGCCGTTCTCGCGCCTGGCCTCGCGCATCTTCGCGGCGGCACCGCAAACCGGTGGCGGTGGCCGCGAGGAGAGTTCCTTGCTGGGCGGCTTGGCGGGTGGCAGCTTGCTGGGCTCGGTGCTGGGTGGCGGTGACGACTGAGCCGTCCCGCTGCGCGCTTCACTGAACCCCCTGGCCCCACCGTTCAGGCTCGCAAGATGTGCCGCCAGCCTGGCCGTCAAGGCTGCGGCGCGTTGACCTGTCTCAGGCCAGGCCATGCGGGCGGCCTTACACTGGAAAGCTTGACCGCCTGAACGGACCCCTGGATGAGTTTGGACCTGATTTCCCCCCTGGCCGCGCGTGCCGCCAGTGCTGTTGCGACCGCTGCGGCCGTCGTGGCCGCGATGGCCCTGGGCTGCCTGGCGGCATCGCCCGCCCGCGCCGAGCCGGCCAAGCCCGCTGCTGCTGTGGCGGCTGTCGTCAGCAAGACCCCGATCTTCGTGCTGAACTCGCTGGACGCCAGCGTGAGCGTCATCGACCCGGTCACCTACCAGGAGATCCGGCGCGTGCCCACGGGCAAGGAGCCGCACCACCTCTACCTCTCGCCGGACGAGAAGTCGCTGCTGGTCGCCAATGCCCTGGCCGATTCCCTGACCATGCTCGACCCGCGCACGGGCGAGGTTCAGCGTGTGGTCACCGGCATCCCCGACCCCTACCAGCTGAAGTTTTCGCCCGACATGAAGTGGTTCCTGACGGCGGCCAACCGCCTCAACCACGTGGACATCTACCGCACCACGCCGCGCGCCGGTGGCGGTGTCGATCTGGCCCTGGCCAAGCGCGTGCCCACGGGCAAGACGCCCAGCCACATCGCCACCGACAGCAAAAGCACCGTGGCCTACGTGACCATGCAGGACAGCGACGAGCTGGTCGCCATCGACCTGGCCACGCAGACCATCCGCTGGCGCTCGCCCACGGGCAAGATGCCGGCCGACGTGTTCGTCACGCCCGACGACCGCCACCTGCTCATCGGCCTGACCGGTGACCGCGCGGCCGAGGTGTACGACATCACCGGTGCCAAGCCGGTGCTGGTCAAGCGCATCCCCACGGGCGATGGCGCCCACGCCTTCCGCGCCTGGGGCGACAAGCGCCACGTGCTGCTGAGCAACCGCGCGGGCAACACCATCAGCCGCATCGACCTGCAGACCTTCACCGTCGTGGCGACCTACCCGGCGCCGGGAGGCCCTGACTGCATGGACCTGCTGGCCGATGGCAAGACCATCCTGGTGACCTCGCGCTGGGCGCGCAAGCTCACGGTGATCGACACCGTGCAAGGCAAGGTGGTACGCCAGATCCCGGTGGGCCGCTCGCCGCACGGGGTCTGGACGCTGGACCATGCGGCGCGCCAGTGACACCGTCCTGAGCGCGGGGCGGGCGCTTGCGGCCGCCGTGCTGCTCGCGCTGTCGCTG
>CAIQIL010000571.1 GCA_903871865.1 uncultured Burkholderiales bacterium | reverse complement strand
GGCCAGCGACGCCCAGCGCCAGCAAATCAAGCAGATCACCGACAAGGCCCGCGCCGACATCCAGGCCCTGCACGAACAAGGCAAGGGCCTGCACGAGCGCACCATGGCCCTGTGGACGGCGCCCAAGCTCGACGCCGCCGAAGCCGAGAAGCTGCGCCAGCAGATGCTCGCCCAGCACGACCAGGTCAGCAAGCGCATGACCCAGGCCATGCTGGACGTGGGCAACGTTCTGACGCCCGAGCAGCGCGCCAAGGCGGCCGAGCTGATCCAGTCGCACCGCGCCCACATGGGTGATCGGATGGGCGACCGGATGGGTGAGCGCAAGGGCGGCGGCATGCGCGACGGCATGGGCAAGGGTGGTCCGCATGACCACGCTGGCCAACCCGGTATGGACCACTGAGCCCGGAGCGCGCGACAATGTCGGACATGAGCGAGCACATCCTGCTGATTGACGACGACCTGCGCCTCAGCGCCATGGTCGGTGACTACCTGCACAGCCACGGCTACCAGGTCTCTTCCGCCCCCAGCCTGAGCGCCGGCCGCGAGTTGCTGGCGCGTCAGGCGGTGGACGCCCTGGTGCTGGACCTGATGCTGCCCGATGGCGATGGCCTCGACCTCTGCCGCGAGTTGCGCGCCTCGCCCCGCACGCGCACGCTGCCGGTGCTGATGCTCAGCGCCCGCGGCGAGCCCACCGACCGCATCGTCGGCCTGGAAATCGGCGCGGACGACTACCTCACCAAGCCCTTCGAGCCGCGCGAGTTACTGGCCCGCGTGCGCGCGTTGCTGCGGCGCACCTCGGCCCACCCCGAAGACACCGACGTCTGGCGCTTCGGTCGCCTGGAGATCGACACCGGCCTGCGCCAGGTGCGCTTAGGGGGCGAGCCCTGCGACCTGACCTCATACCAGTACGACCTGCTCAGCGTGATGGCGCAGCACCCTGGCCGCGTGCTCAGCCGCGACCAGATCATGGACGCCCTCAAAGGCCACCCGCTGGAGGCCTTTGACCGCTCCATCGACGTCCACATCTCGCGCATCCGCGCCGCCATCGAAGACGACCCGAAAGAGCCCCGCCGCATCCTCACCGTGCGTGGCGTGGGCTATGTGTTCGCCAAGAAGCAGGACGCCGAGCAGGATGCCGCCTGAGCTGTGCGGCTGGCGTGCCCATGACATGACGCGCGCGCCATGAAGACGCTGGCGCTGCGCATCTACCTCACCGTCGTGACGGTGTTGCTCGTCTTCGCCCTCGTGTCGGGCTGGCTGGCGCAGCGCAACCTGGAGCATGAACGCACCCAGGTGCAGTCCGTCACCGCCTGGAACGAGCGCGCTGCGGCCTGGGCCGAGCTCATCGAGAACAGCCTGCCGCCTGCCAGCGAGGCGCGCCAGGAGCAGGCCCGCGTCTTCCTCGATTGGGCCGACCGCCTGCGCATGCCCATGGCCCTGGACGATGCCAAGGGCCAACGCATCGCGACCTCCGAGTTGCTCGACGAACGCCTGCGCCGCTTCCCAGACCTGCGCATGCAGATGCAGCAGTCGCGCCTGTCGGACGGCCGCACCCTGTGGGTGATGCGCCCGGGCGTGCTGCGCCTGCGCATGGCCAACGGCCTGCCTGTGCCCGGTCCGGGTGGCCCTGGCATGGGTCCGCCCCCCCGCGAGGGCGAACCACCGATCGGTGCAACCAATGGCGGCGGCCCCTCGGGCATGCCGGCACTGCCACCGCCACCACGCGCCCAGCCCTGGTTGTCGCCGCTGGCCTGGATGATGCCGCCCTGGCTGGCCGAAGGCGTGCCCGCCCTGGCCCTGACCCTGGTGTTGCTGTTCGTGGCCGTGGCGATTGGCGCCTGGCCCGTCGTCATCCGCCTTACGCGCCGCCTGACGGCGCTGCGCCAGGGCGTGGAATTGTTCGGTTCGGGCCAACTGCAGCACCGCGTGGCCGTGGAGGGCGCCGACGAGGTGGCCGCCGTGGCGCGCAGCTTCAACGAGGCGGCGCAGCGCATCGAAGACCTCGTCACCTCCAGCCGCAGCCTGCTGGCCAACGCCAGCCACGAGCTGCGCTCGCCCCTGGCGCGCCTGAAGATGGCCGTCTCGCTGATGGCCGAGGCCCCACCCGAGCGCGCCGCCCGCATCCGCAGCGAAATCCACCAGGACATCAAGGAGCTCGACGCCCTGGTCGAAGAGGTGCTGCTGGCCAGCCGCCTGGACGCCCGCAGCGAGGTGGAGCGCGCCCCGGTGGACCTGCTCGGCCTGGCCACGGAAGAGGCCAACCGCGTGGGCGCCGAGGTCAACGTGGCCGATGACTTCCCGCTGCGGCCCTACACCGGCGACGACCGCCTGCTGCGCCGCGCCGTGCGCAACCTGCTGGAGAACGCCCGCCGCTACGGTGGCCCCGAGGTGGAACTGGCCCTGACCACGGCGCCTGGCGCGCTGGAGATGGCCGTGCTGGACCGCGGCCTGGGCGTGCCCGCGGAACAGCGCGAACGCATCTTCGAGCCCTTCTACCGCCTGCCCGGCCATGCCGAACACGCAGGCGGGGTCGGCCTCGGCCTGAGCCTGGTGAGCCAGATCGCCCACCGCCATGGCGGGCAGGTGCGCTGCGAAGCGCGAGAGGGCGGCGGCAGCCGGTTCGTGCTGAGCCTGCCGCGCCCATGAAAAAGGGC
>CAIQIL010000570.1 GCA_903871865.1 uncultured Burkholderiales bacterium | reverse complement strand
CGGGTTCGGCCGCGCTGGCGCGCAGCACGGCCTGGCGCGCGGCCTGGCGTGCGCCGGGCAGGTCGCCGGCTTGCAGGCGCAGGCTGGCCAGGTTGTTCCAGGCGGCGGCGCTGTCTGTGGCTTCGGCCACCTGCGCGAAGGTGCGCAGCGCGGCAGGGGCATCGCCCGCAGCCACCTGGCTGTTGCCCAGGCCCATGCCGATGACGACATCGCCGGGCCAGCGTTGCCAGGCGCTCTGCCAGGCGGCCACGGCGCGGGCAGGGGGCGCGGCGCGTTCGAAGCCGATGCGGCCTTCCCGCACGGCGGCCAGGCTGGCGGTGGTGGGCAGGGTTTCGGGCGGCAGGGCGACGAAGGCCCAGTGTTGGGCGCGCGCCCAGGTGCGTTCGAAGGTGCGCAGGGGCAGGTGCAGCTCGCGGGTCTGGCCGGAGCGCAACAGCACTTCTTCGCGGTCGAGGTCGAAGCCCACGAGCACGGCGAAGTGCCACAGCGGCACCAGCGACAGGCCGAGGTTGAGCATCACGCCGACCGGGTGGCCGGCCGCGACCTCCTGCAGCAGCGCGTCCAGGCGCTGGGGCAGCACGGTGCTGACGGTGTCGTGGCGGCGCGCGGCGCCCAGCATCTCGATCTGCAGGCTGCCGCCGCGCCCGGGCACGAAGACTTCGGGTGTCAGCGCCTCAGGCGTGACGGGGCGCCCGGCCGCACCCAGCAGCGTGGCCAGGGCCGCCGGACCGCATTGCAGCTCGGTTTGCGGGTGAAAAGGCGTGGCGTCCAGCAGCACGCGGCGGGGCAGGCCCGCCGGCGGTGCGGCCAGCAGCTGCTGTGTTTGCGCCGTGCCGGCGTCCAGCCAGGCGGCACAGCCGCTCAGGCCCGTGCCCATGCCGGCAAGTGCCAGGACGGCCGCCAGCGTGGACCCCCACCGGGCCAGCCGGCGTGGACCCAGGCTGGCCACGCCGTTCAGCGGATGGAACGGGTGAAGGGGAAGACCTTGGTGAAGCCGAGGATGTCGGTCAGCAAGAGCAGCAGGAAGATGAACACGACGACGCCGATGAAATCGGAGGCACCGGCGGGGGCGCGGTCGATCTGGTCGGCCAGGGCCACGACTTCGCTGTCGGACAGGGCGTCCACGCGGGCGCGGGCGGCGTCCATGTCCACGCCCTTGGCGCGCAGGGCCTCGGCCACGTCGGCGCGGCTGAGGGTGGCCAGCACGGAAGCGCGGCTCACCGAAGCGTCGGCGCGGTCTTGGGCCTGGGCTTCAGACACCAGGGCCTGGGCGGCGACGGCATCGGTCGCGACCATGCCGGCATGGGCTGCTTGCAGACCGGCGGTGTGGCTCAGGGCGATGGCGGTCAGCCAGATGGTGGCTTGGCGGGTCAGGCGCATGGGTACTTCCTTTGGGTGAGAGGGTGTCGTCGAAGGATACTGGCACAGCGCCGCCCTCGGGGCAAGGCGGGCGATCCAGCCGTAACGAATGGTGACGCGCAGGGTGACGTGAAAGGTGCCCCGCGGCGGGCTCGGCGTTTCGCGCAAAATGGCGCCATGCCGGACACCGACGACCTGCCTTCCCGCGCACCTTCTGCAGCATCTTCTGCCGCACTTTCTTCGGCAACTGCGCCCGTGCTCGACATCGTCTGCCTGTGCGCGGCCTGGTGCGGCACCTGCCGCGACTACGAAGCGACGTTCGCGGCACTGCAAAGCGCGCTGCCCGGCCACCACTACCGCTGGATCGACATCGAAGACGAGGCCGACCTGGCCGGTGACATCGACGTCGAGACCTTCCCCACGCTGATGCTGGCCCACCGCGGGCGCGTGCTGTTCGCCGGCCCGGTGCTGCCGCGGCTGGGTGATGCGCAGCGCCTGGTGGAAGTGCAGCTGCAGGCCGTGGCCGCAGCGCCTGACCGGGTCCGGTCTGCGGGCCCCGCGAACTTGCCGCTCGATCAGGCCCAGGCTTACGCCGAACTGGCGGCGAGGCTGGCCGAATGAGCTGACTGGGGCAACTGGGGCGGCTGCCAGGCGGCGACCCAGGCCGCGAACTGGCGGGCGGGCATGGGTTTGGCGATCAGGTGGCCCTGGGCCTCGTCGCAGCCCAGCACCTGCAGCAGCTCCCAGGTGGCGAGGTTTTCCACGCCCTCGGCCACGACCGACAGGCCCAGGCTGTGCGCCAGCTCGATGGTGGACTGGACGATCTTGGCATCGTGCTCGTCGGCGGCCATGGACATCACGAAGGAGCGGTCCATCTTCAGCTCCTGCACGGGCAGGCTCTTGAGGTAGCTCAGCGAGGAGTAGCCGGTGCCGAAGTCGTCGATGGACAGGCGCACGCCCATGGTGCGCAGGCGCTGCAGGGTGTGCAGGGCGCGCTCGGGGTCGTCCATGATGGCGCTTTCGGTGATCTCCAGCACCAGGCTGTCGGGCGCCAGCTGGTGGCGCGCGATGGCGTCGGCCAGGCGTGGCGGCAGTTCGGGGTCGAGCAGGTCGCGGGTCGACAGGTTGACGGCCAGCTTCATGGCCAGGCCTTGTTGCGACAGCGCCTGGGCGGTGCGCGCGACCTCGTCGATCATCCAGCGCGTGAGCAGGCGCACGAAGCCGGTCTGCTCGGCGAAGGGCACGAAGCCGATGGGCGAGAGCACGCCGCGCTCGGGGTGTTGCCAGCGCACCAGGGCTTCGGCGCCGACGACCTGACCGGTGGCCAGCGTCACCTTGGGTTGCAGGAAGAGGCGCAGCTGGCTGTCGTCGACGGCGGTGCGCAGCTCGCCCAGCAGGGTCAGCGAGGCCGATGCGGTGGCGTCCAGGCCCGCGTGGTAGCTCACGGTGCCGGCCTGTTGCTGTTTGGCGGTGTTCATGGCCAGCTCGGCCCGGCTGAGCACGGTGTCGGCATCGAGGCCGTGCGCGGGGCTGGCGGCGATGCCGATGCCGGCGCCGAGGTCCACGGTGTGGCCGTCGAGGACGAGCGGGCGTTCGAAGTCGGCCAGGATGCGCTGGGCCACGGGCCAGGCTGCGGCCGCATCGGCGCCCGGGAGCAGGATGCCGAATTCGTCGCCACTCAGGCGGGCCAGCACGGGGGTGTGGCCGCCGTGGGCGCCGTCGTGCAGGCCGTCGTGCAGGCGCTGGGCCACGGCGCGCAGCAGGCGGTCGCCGAAGCGGTGGCCGAGCTGGTCGTTGACCTGCTTGAAGCGGTCCATGTCGAGCAGCAGCACCGCACAGGGCACGCCGTGCTGGCTGGCGCGGCCCACGGCCTGGCGCAGGTCGCGGCGGAACTGCTCCAGGTTGGGCAGTTCGGTGAGGGGGTCTTGCCAGACCAGGCGGCGCAGCTCGCCTTCGCGGGCCTGGATGGTCTGGCGCATGGTTTCGAAGGACTGGGCCAGTTCGCCGATTTCACCGTCGAAGTCGCTGGAGACCTCGGAGTCGTATTCGCCGCGGCCGAGTTGGCGGGCCGAGCTGGAGAGCTCGCGCAAGGGGGCCGTGATGCGCCGCGCGCTGAACATGCCGACCAGGCCAAAGGCCAGCACGCCCAGGGCCGACAGCCCCAGCAGGGTCAGCTTGAGCTCGCGGTAGGGCGCGATGGCCTGGTCCACCGAGCGCATCAACACGGCGCGCAGCACGTCGTGGCCTTGCAGGTCGGGCAGGACGAGGGCGCGGGCGCTGAACTCGTCGTCGGCCACGTGGAAGGTGGGTTGCGAGAGGGTGCCGCGCCGGGGGCCGTTTTCCCAGGCCTGGGCCAGGCGCGGCCAGCTGTCGGCGGGCAGGGTGGCGTCGAGCACCTGCCAGCGCTTGCCGGCCTCAGGCGGGGTCAGCAGGGCCAGGTCCAGGCCGGAGAGGCTGTGCAGCTCCTGCAGCAGCCGGGTGTCGATGCGGGTGGCCATGAGCACCCAGGCTGCGGGGCCGGGCGCCGGGACGGCCATCGCGGCCAGCTGGTAGATCTGTCCGTCCATGCGCACCACCCGCAGCGTGCTCGCCTGGCGCGGCTGCTCGGCCGGTGTCTGGGCTGGCACCTGAGGCCGCAGCAGGTCCGGGAGCAGGGCGGCCATCGCCAGGGCGGTGCCCGGGCTGCCTTCGGTCTGGCTCAGGGGCACGAAGGCCGGCGTGGTCAGCAGGGTCACGCTGGCGCGCACGGCTTCGCGGTGGCTGCGCAAGGCCGTGAGCATGCCTTCCGGCTGGGCCAGCGTCAGGGCGGTGTGCAGGCTGGCGTCTTCGGCCAGGGCGCGGGTGGCTTGTTGCAGCGCGTCTTGCTGCTGGTGCAACAGGCGCAGCAGCAGGGCTTCGCCGCTGCCCAGGGACTCGGCCACGGACTGGCGCGCGTTGCGGTCGATGGCGTTGTGGATGACCCAGTAGGTCGCGCCTTGCACCACCAGCAACAGGCCGAGGTAGACCGCGAGGATGCGTGTCTGCAAACGGCGTGTGTGGAAGAAGGCAGACGGCATGGCGAGGGTCGGACGACAGCCTCGCAGTATCTGCGGGGCTGGCCTCAGTGACCATCCCCCATCCGTGCGAACGCCACGGGTGCATCGTCTTCCAGCCAATGTGCCATGGCGCAGCGCAGCCAGTCGTCGTGCGCCATGGGCGCGGGCAGCTGTGTGCCGGGCTGGGCCTCGCCCAGGCCTTGCGCAGACGTGCTCAGGGCGTCTTCACGGCGTGGCGCGGCGCCCATCGGCGGGACGGGCGTGCTGGCCGTGGGGGGGCGGTGTTGGAGGCGGGGCATGGTGGCGACGGGTGGGTGTCCTGACTGCTGACACCGTTCCTATCGGCTTGTGCGCCGCAACATGAAGGGCCTTGTGGCGCGCTGGGTGGCGGGCCGGGCCAAGTTTCAGGCGCTGGCGTGCACCTTGTCACGCGGGGGCGGTGCGCTGGCCTGAGGGGCCGAGGTGTCATGCGCTTGGGCCGTCAGAGCGCGGTCCACGAGGGCGCGGTCCATCAGGGCGCGCAGCTGGGCATCGAGCGTGGCCAGGAAGCGGTCCACCGCGCTGGCGGGGATCTCGTCGTTCTGGTGGATGACGGTGAAGAACTGCTTGCCGTTGAGGCTGAGCGCGCCCAGCAGGAAGGCTGTGCTGATGGTGGCCGGCCAGAGCTCGGCCAGCCGCACCGAGGCGCCCTTGGGGTTGATGAACTCGGCGCTGCCCAGGTTGCTGAGGTGGCAGGACAGCTCGGGCAGGCTGCGCTTGGCCCGGCTTTGCACGATGAGGTGGCTGTAGAGCGTGCGGCCCACCCAGGGCAGGATTTCGTAGAAGCTCAGGGGCAGGGCGAAGTCGCGGCGCTCGAAGCGCGCGAGGGCGGCTTTGGCCTGGGATTCCAGCGAGGCGATCTGCGCGGCCAGCGTGGCTTGCGGGCGCGCACGCACGGTGAAAACCGAGACGAAGTTGCCGAACTCGGGGCCTTTGCCGTCGGGGAAATAGCGGCGCAGGTCCACCGAGGTGCGCAGCGCGGCCACGGAGGTCAGGCCGCCGGGCTGGTCGGGGCCGTCGCGGTGGCCGATCTCCAGGAAGGTGTTGGCCACCAGCGCCATCAGCAGGGTGTTGACCGTGGTGCCATGGGCCTTGGCCAGGGTGCGCATGGTGTCGGCCGGGCAGGGCAGCTCGTGGTAGCGCACCGTGCTGATGGTGTAGCGGTCGGAGCCGCCTTGCTCCAGCATGATCACGCGCTCGCCACGGTGGGCTTTTTTCTCGGCTTGGGTGTCGCGCCACCAGCGGGCGATGCTGCCGGGCCACTGCCACCACTTCTGCGGCGTCACGGCCGGGATCATCGAGGGCGATTCGAGCTGGCACGCCACGATGGGCTGGCCATTGAGGCGGCCCAGGATGGCGCACAGCATCTGCACCATCGAGCGGCCGTCGCCGACGATGTGGTGCACCGAGAACATCAGCGCCGGCTGCGTGGCGTGCGGCAGGAAGCGCGCGCGCCAGGGCAGGCCGCGCTCCAGCGAGATCGGCTCGTTCATGAAGCGGCCGTGGAAGGCTTCGAGCGCGTCGCGCGAGGCCGCATCGACGCCGGTCTCCACCCGGTAGCAGTCGTCGAAGAGCTGCGCGACGCCGCGGTCGTCGTCCAGGATGCGCATCTTGTAGGTCGTGGCCGTGGGCACGATGGCGCTGCGCATGCGCGGGAAGGCGCTGGTCAGCTCGCGCAGGGTCTGGCGCACCAGGGCCTCGTCCACGGGCTG
>CAIQIL010000569.1 GCA_903871865.1 uncultured Burkholderiales bacterium | reverse complement strand
CAGGTCGTCATGGAGCCGCTGCGCAGGCCGCCGCGCCAGCAGTAGATCAGCGGTTTCCAGTGGTGGGGCTTGTCGCTGAACTGCTGCGCGATGTGGCGGGCCAGGTTGGCCGCGACCATGGCGGCACCGACGCGGCGTGCTTCGAAGGCGCCTTGCTGTTTGTAGATGGTGCCGACGATGCGGCGCTCCTCGTCGTCCAGCACGGGGCAGTTGATGGCGCCGGGGATGTGGTCGAGCGCGAATTCGGACGGCGAGCGCGCGTCGATCAGCACGTCGAAGCGGTGGCGGTCCTGCACCAGGGTGGGGGCGGGCGCGCGGGGGCTCATGCCGTGCTTCCTTTGTGCTGTGCAGGCACGGCTGGCATGGGCACGGCTGGCACAATTGACCCAAACTTCGCTTGACCCATGACTTCCATTGCCCTGACCCAGTTCTCACACGGTGGCGGCTGCGGCTGCAAGATCGCGCCCGGCCTGTTGAGCGAGATTCTGTCACGTGCGCCCCAGGGCCTGGTGCCGCCGGAGCTGATGGTCGGCCTGGAAACCAGCGACGACGCGGCCGTCTACCGCCTCAACGAGACGCAGGCCCTGGTGGCCACGACCGATTTTTTCACGCCCATCGTGGACGACCCGCGCGATTTCGGGCGCATCGCCGCGACCAATGCGCTGTCCGACATCTACGCCATGGGCGGCACCCCGATCATGGCGCTGGCCCTGGTCGGCATGCCCATTGCCAAGCTGCCGCCCGAGGTGATCGGCCAGGTGCTGGCGGGTGGGGCGGAGGTCTGCCGCGCGGCCGGCATCCCCATCGCGGGCGGCCATTCCATCGACCTGCTGGAGCCCATCTACGGCCTGGTGGCGCTGGGCCTGGTCCACCCCGACCGCGTGCACCGCAATGCCGATGGCCGTGCCGGCGACGTGCTGGTGCTGGGCAAACCGCTGGGCGTGGGCATCCTGTCGGCGGCGCTGAAAAAAGGCGTGCTGGACGCCGCAGGCTATGCCGAGATGCTGCGCCACACCACGCGCCTGAACACCGTGGGCATGGCCTTGGGCGCGCTGCCCGGCGTGCACGCCATGACCGATGTGACGGGCTTTGGCCTGGCCGGCCACCTGCTGGAAATCTGCCGGGGCTCGGGCCTGGGCGCGCACGTGGCGCTGGCCGATGTGCCGGTGATCGAAGCGGCTGCGGCCTTCGCGCAGCAGGGCATCGTCACCGGGGCCTCGGGGCGCAACTGGGCGGCCTACGGGGCGTCCGTCCAGCTGCCCGCCGATGCGGCCGCGTGGCAGCAGGCCATGGTCTCCGACCCGCAGACCAGCGGCGGCCTGCTTGTGAGCTGCGCCCCGCAAGCGGTCGGCGCGGTGCTGGCGGCCTTCCACGCGGACGGCTTCGCCGAAGCCTCGGTGGTGGGCACGCTGCAGGCCGGTGCCGCCGAGATCACCTTCGTGTGATCAAGCCAGGCTGATCACTTCAGCAAGCCGGTCGAGCGGCCGACCTGTTCGATGACGAGGAAGTCTTCCGGCTTGGCGACCACGAACTTCTTGGCGCCTTGCAGGTCGAGCACGGCTTTGTCTTCGGGCTTGTTCGCGTCCAGGTTCAGGAAGGCGTTGGCGAACTTCTGCACGGTGGCGGGTGGCAGGTCCTTGCGGGCCGTCCAGACGTAGTCCACGAAGGGCGGCGTGGTCCAGATCACCTTGACCTTGGCCTTGTCCACTTTGTCGCCATTGAGCAGGCGGTTCCAGACCTCGATGTTCAGCGCGCCGGCCTGCACCTTGCCCGATTCGACCATCTTCACCGTGGCGTCGTGGGCGCCGCTGTAAATCGGGGCGCCGGCGAAGTCCTTGTCGGCATCGATGTGGAACTGGGTGCTCAGGAAATGGCGCGGGAACAGGTGGCCCGAGGTCGAGCTTTTCGAGCCGAAGGCGAAGCTCTTGCCGCGCAGCTCTTCCGGCTTGTTGATGCCCGAGGCGGTGTTGGCGATGAACACGCTCTGGAATTCGCGGTCGATGTCGCGCATGACCACGGGCTTGGCGCCGGCCAGCACCTTGGCCTGCACGTGGGTGAAGCCGCCCAGCCAGGCGAAATCGACCTTGCCCGCGGCCAGTGCCGAGACGGCCGCGCCGTAGTCGATCACGGGCACATAGACCACCTTCACGCCCAGCTGCTTTTGCAGCATGTCCACCATGGGCTGGTACTTGCGCGACAGCTCGGTGGGGTTTTCGTCGGGGATGCCGGAGACGCGGATGACGTCTTCGGCGTGGGCCGGGGCGGCGCCGATGGCCGCGGCCAGGGTGAGCAGGCGGGCGAGGCGGGACAGGATGTGGCGCATGGGCGGGCTTCCTAGGTGGGTTGGATGAACAGCGAGGAGGTGTGGGGCGCAGTGTGCCTGCTTTGGACGTGCCGGCCCTGAACATGCCGACCCTTGAGCAGGCGTCCGCGCAGGTGGTCGCCCACGGCATCGACCAGGGCCACCACGGACACCATGGTGAGCAGCAACCATGACAGGTCGCGCGTGTGGAAGAGGCTGATGGCGGTGTTGAGCGCGTCGCCGATGCCGCCCGCGCCCACGAAGCCCACCATCACGGTGGCGCGCACATTGCATTCGAATCGGTAGAGCGTGAAGGCGGCCAGGCGGGCCTGGACCTGCGGCAGCACGCCGAACAGGTGGGTGCCCAGCGCGCTGGCGCCTTGGGCTTGCAAGGCCGCTGCCTGGCCGGGTTCGGCCTCTTCCATCACGTCGCAGTACAGCCGCCCCAGCACGCCCATGTTGTGCACGGCGATGGCCAGGATGCCGGCCAGCGGCCCGCCCCCGACCCAGACCACGAAGACCAGGGCCAGCGTCAGTTCGGGCATGGCCCGCGTGAGCTGCAGCACGGCGCGGCTGGCCCACTTGGTGGCCTGGCGCAGCAGCCGCGAGGGCAGCGGGCGGCGCGGCGGGTCGCTCAGGTAGCTGGCCGTCAGCAGGGGCGTCACGGTCAGCGGGGCCAGCACGAAGGCGAGCAGCGCCGACAGCACGGTCGCGGCCCAGGCCATCATCAGCGTGTCGCCGGTCTGGCCGAGCACGGTGGTGACGAAGGGCAGGTCGGGGCGCAGGTCTGCCAGGCTCACCAAGGACAGGCCGGGCGCCTGCCACAGGTCGGCCCAGGGGATGTCGAGGCGCAGCAGGGCCCACACCGCGCCGAGTGCCGCCAGGCCCAGCGTCCAGCGCAGCGGGCGTTGGCGCAGCTGCAGGCTGAGCAGCTCCAGCGCGACGACGAAGGCCAGCACGGCCAGCAGGGTGGTGGCCAGCTTGTCGTACTGGAAGTAGCGGATGCTCAGCGCGATCTCGCTGCCCAGGCCGCCCGCGCCCACCACGCCCAGGATGGTGCCGTTGCGGATGTTGCATTCCAGGCGGAACAGGGCGTAAGCCACCCAGGGCCGGCGCACCTGCGGCAGCACGGCGAAGGCCAGGACGCCCCCGCGCGAGGCGCCCGTGGCGCGCAGGGCCTGCACGCTGCGCGGCTCGACCGCTTCGGCCAGCTCGGCCCAGACCTTGCCGATGCCGCCGCCCGAGGTCAGCGCGATGGCCAGCACCGCGGCGCCCGGGCCCAGGCCGAGCAGGCGCACGAAGATGTAGGCCCAGACGATTTCGGGGATGGCGCGCAGCAGGCCCAGCGTGAAGCGCGCGGCCCAGCGCAGCGTGCTGGCGGCCAGGCGCCACAGCACAGGCGGCTGGCGCGGCGGGTCGGGCAGGGTGGGCACGGCGGTGGCCAGCCAGGCCAGGCCGAAGCCGATCACCACCGCCAGCACCGTGCCCAGCAGGCCGATCAGCAGGCTCTCGACCGACAGCGCCAGCACGCGTTCCAGGAAGTCGGCCGAGAGGTCGGGGTGGAGCAGGCCGCCCAGGATGTCGCGGGCATTGGCCACGCCGGCGGGGTCGAACAGCTTGCCCAGCTCGGCGCCGCTCAGGCGCAGGCAGAGCTCGCAGGACAGCAGCACCAGCAGCGTCCACAGCCAGGGCGCGCAGCGCGACCCGACCGAGGGACGGCGCAGCTCAGAGCCGCTCGTCGCTGCCGGCATAGAGCTGCTCCAGTTGCGCGGGCGTGACCTGCGCGGGCGGCAGGTCGAACAGCAGCTGGCCGTCGCGCAGGCCGATGACGCGGGTGCAGTCGCGCCGCACAATGTCGAACCAGTGCGTGCAGAACACCAGCGTCATCTGGCGGGCCAGGGCCGCGTCGGTGATGAGCTGGGTGACGGTGCGCGCGGTGTGCGGGTCGAGCGAGGCGGTGGGCTCGTCGGCCAGCAGGATGTCCGGCTCGGAGATGAGCGCCCGTGCGATGGCCACGCGCTGCATCTGCCCGCCGCTGAGCTCGCCGGCCAGCGCCCATTGCTGGTCGGCCAGGCCCAGGGGCTGCAGCACGCGCTGCACGCGCTCGCGCGCCACCGGCCACAGCGCGGCCCACAGCACCCGCGGCCAGGACCAGCCCGACAGCAGGCCCGAGACGACGTTGCGGTGCACCGTGGACTGGGCCACCAGCAGGCTGTGCTGCTCGACCACGCGGCAGCGTGCGCGGAAGGCTTGCAGCTCGCGCCAGCTGAAATCGCCCATGGACCGGCCCTGCACCTCGATGCGGCCGTGGCTGGGGCGCAGGGCGCCGGCCATCAGCTTGATGAGGGTGGACTTGCCGCCGCCGCTGGGGCCGATCAGGGCCACGCGCTCGCCGGCTTGCAAGCTGAGGTCGATGTGCTGCAGCACGGGGCGGCCCGACCAGCTGCGGCCGAGGTCGTGCAGGCGCAGCAGGGGGGCGGGCGAGGCAGGCTCAGGCTGCATGGGCGGTGTCATGGCAGCCGTCGGTTCGGCGAGGGAGGGGGGCACGGGCGGGGCGCCATGGAGGGCGCAGGGTGAGAGGCGATTTTACGGTGCCCCGATCGGTCCTTCGGCGGACAGCGACAGCCTGGCGCGCAAGCCACCTTCGGGCCGGTTGGCCAGCGTCAGCTCGCCACCCAGCGCCAGGCTGAGCTGCTGCGCGATGGCCAGGCCCAGGCCGGTGCCGCCGCTGTGGCGGTGGTCGCGGTTGCGCGAGGCGTCCACGCGGTGGAAGGGCTGCAGCACGGCGAGCAGATCGGCTTCGGGGATGCCCGGGCCGGCGTCGTCCACGGTGATGTGGATGCGCTGGGCTGTGCCCGGACCCATGCTCAGCGTCACGGTCACCGGGTGGTCTTCCCCGAACTTCACGGCGTTGTCCAGCAGGTTGCCCACCACGCGGCGCAGGGCCTGCACGCGGGTGTGCAGGGGCGGCAGGGCGGGCGCGTCGGTGTGCAGGCGCACGTCGTGGCCGGCGTCTTGCGCATCGCAGACCAGGGCGTCGAGCAGGGCGGGCAGGTCCACCGCGCGGGGCACTTCCTGGTGGGCATGTGTGCTGCGGGCGTAGGCCAGGCCTTCGGCCACCAGCGCGCTCATGCCATCGAGGTCGGCCAGCAGGCGCGTGCGCAGCTCGGCATCGGCCACCTGTTCGGTGCGCAGGCGCATGCGGGTCAGCGGGGTTTGCAGGTCGTGCGAGATGGCGGCCAGCAGCTGGGTGCGCTCCTGCACATGGGCCTGCACGCGGGTCTGCAAGGCCTGCAGGGCGCGCGTGGCCTGGGCCACTTCTGTGGGCAGGGTGTGGGGCGGGCCTGAGCGGGCACCCGCGTCTGCCGCGGGCCCGGTGCCTGCCGGCTGGATGCCCTCGGCCGTTTGCGCCAGGTGCTGCAAGGGGCGCACGGCCACGCGCACCACGCCCCAGGCCGCGGCGATCAAGGCCAGCATCTGCGCCAGCAACAGGCCCACGGTGGTGGGCGAGACCATGGGCCGCGGCGGGGTGAGTTGCAGCAGCAGGGTGTGGCCGTCTTGCAGCTTCAGGGGCAGGCTCAGTTGGGTGGCGCCAGTTTCGCTGCTGGCTTCGCTGACCTGGCCCACGCGCTGCGGCCCGAGTTCGGCGGCCACGGCCAGGCGCACGGGTTCGGCCAGGGGGTGCTGGGCTGGGGCGTGGGGGGGGGGGGCGATGGTGTGTGCGTTGGCGGCCGCACCGGTGTTGTCCAGCAGGCGGTAGCGGTAGTTGGCGCGGGCCAGGCGGGGCAGCCAGGCTGCGCGCTCAGGCGCGGGCAGGTGGTCCAGCACGGCGACCGACGCGGCCACGTCGCGGCCCACGTAGGCCTGCATCATGGCCAGGCCTTGCTCGCCGCGCTCGCGCAGCAGGATGAGCAGCGTCAGCGCGTGCGCCAGGGCCAGGCCGCCGCAGACCACCAGCAGCACGCGGCCCAACAAGGTGCTTGGCATCAGGGTGCCGGGCCACAGCGTCATGGCCTGTCTTTCATGGGCTGCCTTTCATGCGCGCCCCCTCATGCCGCCACCACCTCGGCGCACAGCACATAGCCCTCGTTGCGCACGGTCTTGATGTAGCGCGGCTCGCGCGGGTCGTCGCGCAGGCGCTGGCGCAGCCGGCTGATGAGCAGGTCGATGGAGCGGTCGAAGGCCTCGGTGTCGCGGCCCTGGGTGAGGTTGAGCAGCTGGTCGCGGTGCAGCACGCGCTGGGGGTGGTCGAGCAGCACGCGCAGCAGGCGGAACTCGCCCCCGGTGAGCGACACCAGCGTGCCCTGTGCGTCCAGCAGGTGGCGCGCCGTGGTGTCCAGCGTCCAGTCGCCAAAGCGCAGGGCGCGGGCCTGGTGCACCGGCTGCAGGTTGGGCGGCAGCATGCGGGTGCGGCGCAGCACGGCGCGGATGCGCGCCAGCAGCTCGCGCGTGGCGAAGGGCTTGGCGAGGTAGTCGTCGGCGCCCATCTCCAGGCCCACGACGCGGTCGGTTTCTTCGGCACGCGCGGTCAGCATCAGGATGGGCACGTGCGCATCGGCCTTGCTGCGCAGCCAGCGGCACAGGCTGAGGCCGTCTTCGCCGGGCAGCATCAGGTCGAGCACGACGAGGTCGATGCGGTGGGCGGCCAGCACGGCACGCGCCTGCACCGCATCGCGCGCCTGGCTGATGCGCAGGCCGCTGTCGGCCAGGTAGCGCGCCACCAGGTCGAGCAACTGCCGGTCGTCGTCCACCACGAGGATGTGATCGGGGGTGTCCATGGCCGAAACCTTAGCCGATCCGGGTGTCGGCCGGTGACCGCGCGGACCCGCGATGCGGGGGGCATGTGTATCGCTCTTTGTCTGACGGGGCCTGAACCGCCTTGCAGACACACACGGTGCGGGCTGGGACACACGCCCTGAAGTGGCTTTGGACACAGTGGCAACACCAGGCTGCTGTAAGGCCTGCACGCCTTCCCACGACCCACATCAGGAGCCCGCCATGCCCATCCATTTTTCCCGTGCTGTCATCGCCTCCCTCATGCTGACCCTCGCCTGGCCCCTGTCGGCCCAGCCCCTGCCGCCCGAGCTGTTCCTGCCGCCCTTTCCCGAGCTGGGCTGGCCGGCCTCCGCCA
This sequence comes from uncultured Burkholderiales bacterium, assembly GCA_903871865.1. Lineage (GTDB taxonomy): Bacteria > Pseudomonadota > Gammaproteobacteria > Burkholderiales > Burkholderiaceae_C > Aquabacterium. The sequence goes on along the minus strand of CAIQIL010000569.1, from coordinate 1,572 downwards.
GTGCCGCGCCCCGGCCAGCCGGTGAGACCGTGCCCGCCCTGCTGGGCCGCTGGGTCACGGCCAGCGGCAACCTCGAAGTCGAGATCGCGCCCTGCGGTCAGGCCCAGCCCCAGTCGCAGCCCCAGTCGCAGCCCCGGTCCTTGTGCGGCACCGTGACCCGCGTGCTGGGCAACCGTTCCATGGCGCGCGATGGCGAGATGCAGCCGGTGGACGCTCGCCCTGCCGTGGGCATGCAGATCCTGCGCGGCCTGACCCTGGCCGCCAGCGAAGACCCTCAGGCCAGCGGTGCCCCCTGGTTCGGTGAGATCTACAACCGCGAGAACGGTCGGACCTACCGCTGCCGCGTGCACCTCGGCACGGCCGAAGGCGAGGGCGGTGAGCTGGTGGTGCGCCCCTATGTGTTCACCCCCCTGTTCGGCCAGACACAGCACTGGCAGCGCGCCAGGGCCGAGCTGGCCCAGCAAGCCCAAGCGAAGGAGACCCCATGAAGCCAGCCATGAAACGACCGATGCCACACCCCTGGGCCGGGCCCGCCCTGGCCCTGGCCGCCACCCTTGCCGCCTGGCAGTGGCCCGCCACGCCAGGGCACGCGGCCGATGCGCCTGCCGCGGGTTCGCAGGCAGCCCCGGCCACCGCGGCCAGTGCCTTGCGCGCCGCGCCGCCGCTGGTCGGCCTGGGCCCCTGGTTCAACTCACCGCCCCTGAACCTGCCGGCCTTGCGCGGCAAAGTGGTGCTGGTGGACTTCTGGACGCACGGCTGCAGCAACTGCATCAACACCTTGCCCCACGTGCAGGCCTGGCACCAGCGCTACAAGGACCAGGGGCTGGTCGTCATCGGCGTGCACTCGCCCGAGTTCCCCTCCGAGCGCGAGGCCGCCAACGTCCAGGCCGCCATCCGGCGCCACGGCCTGGGCTACCCCATCGCCATGGACAACGACTTCCGCACCTGGGAGGCCTGGCGCAACGCCTACTGGCCGGCGCTCTACCTCATCGACAAACAAGGCCGCGTCGTCTTCCAGCACGTGGGCGAGGGCGCCTACGAGCGCACCGAAGCGCGCATCCAGGAGGCCTTGCGGGCGCCGTGAGGGGGGCTGACGGGGGCGTGGTCCAATCGGGCGCATCCGTCCACCTTGCGCCACCTGCTGCTGCCCATGCACTTGCCCTTGCGCCTTGATCTGCCCTTCCAGGCCCTTGGCCGCGTCTGTGCGGGGCCCGTGGCCCTGACCCTGGCGTTGCTGGCCTCGGGCCCTGTGCGCGCTGGCGATGCGGCCTTGATGACCCAGGCCCAGACCCAGAACGCGCCCCAGCACCCGCCCTCAGCCTTGCCCTCATCCGCCTGGCCCGAGCTGCAAGTCTCGCCCGCGCAAGTGCAGGCCTACGCCCTGTCCGACGAAGCCCGCTTTGCCCAGTCCGACTGGCAGGCCATCGAGCAGGCGTCGATGCAGCTGGCCGAGCGGTTGGTGGCGCCGCGCACAGCGATCATGGGCGACGCCGCGCATGGCATCCACCCCATCGCCGGTCAGGGACTGAACCTTGGCCTGAAGGATTCCGCCGCCCTGGCCCAGGTGCTGGT
>CAIQIL010000568.1 GCA_903871865.1 uncultured Burkholderiales bacterium | reverse complement strand
TGCCGCGCGCGCCCACGCGCTGGGCTTCGTGCACGAGGTGGTGGCGGCCGATGCGCTCGACGCCAAGGTCGACGAGCTCGTGGCCGCGCTGGTGGCCAACGGCCCGGCCGCGGTGCGCGCGTGCAAGAAGCTCGTGCAGGACGTGGCCGGCCGTCCGCTCGACGACGCGCTGCGCGGCGAGACGGCGCGCCGCATCGCCGACATCCGCGCCAGCGACGAGGGCAAGGCCGGCATCGGCGCCTTCCTGTCGCGCAACACGCCACCGTGGGTGATGCCCACCCCCCAGGCAGATTGAGCCGAGCCACCATGTTCCACAAAATCCTCATCGCCAACCGAGGCGAAATCGCCTGCCGCGTGGCCGCCACCGCGCGCCGCATGGGCATCCGCACCGTGGCCGTCTATTCCGACGCCGACGTCCATGCCCAGCACGTGCACGCCAGTGACGAGGCCGTGCACATCGGCGCTGCCAGCCCGCGCGACAGCTACCTGCGCGCCGACCGCATCCTCGCCGCCGCCCTGGCCACCGGCGCCCAGGCCGTCCACCCCGGCTACGGCTTCCTGTCCGAGAACGACGACTTCGCCCAGGCCTGCGTGGACGCGGGCATCGCCTTCATCGGCCCGCCGCCATCTGCCATCGCCGCCATGGGCAGCAAATCCGCGGCCAAAGCGCTGATGGAACGCGCCGGCGTGCCCCTGGTGCCCGGCTACCACGGTGAGCGCCAGGAGGCCGATTTCCTGCTGGCCCAGGCCGAGGCCATCGGCTTCCCGGTGCTGATCAAGGCCAGCGCGGGCGGGGGCGGCAAGGGCATGCGCATCGTGCAGCGCGCCGACGAATTCACCGCGGCCCTGGCTTCCTGCCAGCGCGAGGCCGAGGCCAGCTTCGGCAGCGCCCAGGTGCTGGTCGAGCGCTACCTGCAGCGTCCCCGCCACATCGAGGTGCAGGTCTTCGCCGACACGCTGGGCCACGTCATCCACCTGTTCGAGCGCGATTGCTCGGTGCAGCGCCGCCACCAAAAGGTGCTGGAAGAGGCCCCCGCACCCGGCATGACGCCCGAGCTGCGCGCGCAGATGGGCGCCGCCGCCGTGGCCGCCGCGCGCAGCGTGGGCTATGTGGGCGCCGGAACGGTGGAGTTCATCTGCGAACAGGATGCGCCCCAAGGTGGCCGCTTCTATTTCATGGAGATGAACACCCGCCTGCAGGTCGAGCACCCCGTCACCGAGGCCATCACCGGCCTGGACCTGGTCGAGTGGCAACTGCGCGTGGCCGCCGGCGAGCCCCTGCCCTTGACGCAGGACCAGGTCCCGTTGCGCGGCCATGCCATCGAGGCCCGCATCTGCGCCGAGAACCCCGCGCAAGGCTTCCTGCCCGCCACCGGCACCTTGCGCACGCTGCGCACGCCTGAGGCCACGCGCTTCACGCCGGGGGCCGTGCGCCTGGACAGCGGCGTGGCCGCGGGCGATGCCATCTCGCCGCACTACGACGCCATGATCGCCAAGCTCATCGTGCACGGCGACACGCGCGAAGCCG
>CAIQIL010000567.1 GCA_903871865.1 uncultured Burkholderiales bacterium | reverse complement strand
CCTGAGCTTCAAGGCCAAGCGCGGCAAGATCACGCTGCTGCTGGGCCCCAATGGCGCGGGCAAATCCACCGTGCTCAAGGCCATCTTCGGCCTGACCAAGATGCGCTCGGGTGCCATCAAGCTGGACGGCGAGAACATCACCGGCGCCAGCGCGAAAGACCTGCTGGTCAAACACGGCATCGCTTTCGTGCCTCAGGGTCGCAACCTGTTCGGTCAGCTCTCGGTCTATGAAAACCTGGAGCTGGGCGGCATCACGCTGGGCATGAAGACCACGCACGAGCGCATCCCCGAAGTGCTGGAGCTTTTCCCCCGCGTCAAGGAGCGCCTGCACTCGCTGGCCTCATCGTTGTCGGGCGGCGAGCAAAAGCAGCTGGAAGTGGGCCGCGCGCTGCTGCTGCGCCCCAAGGTCATCCTGATCGACGAGCCCTCCATCGGCCTGTCGCCCATGGTGGTGGTCGATGTGTTCAAGCTGCTGCGCAAGCTGGCCGACCAGGGCACCACGGTGCTGATGGTCGAGCAAAACGTCAAGAGCGCGTTGAAGATGGCCGACGAAGCCATCGCGCTGGAGTCGGGCCGCCTGGTGCTGCACAAGCCCGCCGACGAGCTGCTGGCCGACCCCAACCTCGAACGCATCTTCCTCGGCGGCGCACACGCTGCGCCCACCACGGCCGCGACGACCTCCACCGTTTGACCAACCGTTGAGCCAGAGGCAGGGGCCGCTGCGGCGGTGACTGCACCCTTGGGGCGTGTCCTTCACCGGGCACGCCCCTTTTTTGTGCCTGCAACGGCCGATCAACGCCGCGCTGTGTGACTCACCCGCATCCACACCGACCTGCACCCACACAGCCCGCACGCCCGCCCGCACGCACTTGCGCCGCCCCCAGAGGGTGGCCAGGGGAGGCCGCTGCGGGCCCGCATGCGCGGTGTCCTGCCCTGCCCCCGCCTGGTCGGTGTTCAAGGGGTGATGGCCATCGGACTCGGTGATGCCCCGCGCCCAAGGCCTGCAGCGGCCTCCCCTGGCCGCCCTCGGCCGCACCAACCTCCGCACAGGTGAAGCTCGCCCAAAGAAAAAGGGCCCGAAGGCCCTTTGAAAAAACGAACGTGAAGGCGTCAGATCAGGCCGCTTCCACCTGGCGCGGCGCCATGAAATACAGCCACGTCAGCGCAACAAAGTAAGCCGCCGGGATCATCGTGAACAGCACCGTGTAGTTGTTGTTCGTCACCGTCAGCACATAGCCCACCAGCTGGGTCATGAACATGCCGCCGATGGCACCGATCATGCCGCCGAAGCCGAACACCGAGCTCACCACGTGCTTGGGGGTGTAGTCCATCACCATCGACCAGATGTTGGCCGTCCAGGCCTGGTGCGCGCCAATCGCGATCGAGATCGCCGCCACCGCCATCCACAGGCTGCTGGCACCGGCCGCGAACACCACCGAGGTGATGCACAGCGCACAGATCAACATCGAGGTCAAGCGCGCCCTCACCGGCTGCATGCCACGGCCGATCATCCACGACGACAGGATGCCGCCGCCCACGCTGCCCACGTCGGCGGTCAGGTAGATGATGATCAGCGGGATGCCCATCTTCGAGACGCTGATGCCCAGGTTGTACTGCTGGTTCAGGAAAGGCGGCAGCCAGTACAGGTAGAACCAGAACACCGGCGCCGTCATGGCGAAGGCCAGCGCAAACGCCCAGGTGCCGCGCATGCGGATGATGCGCGAGTAAGGCACCTTCTCGGCATCGGGCTCCACACCTTGCTGCACGTGCTGCAGCTCGCGGGCCGTGACGCTGGGGGTGCTCTTCCGGGTTGTGGTAATTCTTCAGCCAGAACAGCAGCCACACCGCGCCCAACGAGCCGATGAAGTAGAAGGCCACTTGCCAGCCCCAGACCTGCAGGATGAAGGGCAGCATCACCGGCGTGAGCATCGCGCCCACGTTGGTGCCGGCGTTGAAGATGCCGGTCGCCATGGCGCGCTCACCGGCCGGGAACCACAGTCGCGTGGTCTTCACGCACGAGGGGTAGTTCGCGGCTTCGGCCAGGCCCAGGAAGAAGCGGCAGACCATGAAGCCCGCCGCCGACACGGCCAGACCGTGCGCACCGGCTGCGATGCTCCACAGCAGCACGGCCAGCGCGAAGGCCCGCTTCACACCGACCACGTCGATGAAACGGCCTTGTGCGGCGAAACCGATGGCGTAACCCACCTGGAACCAGAAGTTGATGTCGGCGTAGTCCTTCGGCGTCCAGTTCATCGCCTTGGCCAGCACCGGCTGCATCACACCGAGCGCAGCGCGGTCGATGTAGTTCAGCGTGGTGGCGAAAAACACCAGCGACAGCATCACCCAGCGGGTTTTGCCAATGGCCAGTGCAGAGCGCAGCTTCTGGCCAGCACTGGTGGGTTCGGCCAAAGTGCCGGGCTCGTGGGTCATGGGGTTCGGGGTGACGGCCATGGTTGAAATCTCCATCATTGGCTGTTCAACAGCCTTGCATGCAGGGCACCGCCGCCATGGGGTGCCCCTGTCGATGGACGCGACGATAGGCCTGTGATGCGCCCGCTTCAAGACGAAATCGCTCGGATGCGCGATCTGCGCGCAGGCTGCACGATCAGCGATCCATTCTTGGGTTTCCCCTTGGTTCAAGCGAAAGCGACAGCCGGGCATCGTGTGGGGCATGGACAGCTTGCCATGCTGCCCCATCAGGAGACAACACGATGATCAACGGCAACACCACCCTCATCGCCCACATCGGCTACCCGACCTCGACGTTCAAGTCGCCGATGATTTACAACCCGTGGTTCGACAAGCATGGCATCGACGCCGTGGTCGTGCCCATGGGCGTCAAGCCCGAGCACTACGCCGAGTTCCTCAAGGCCTTGTTCAAGACGACCAACGTGCGCGGCGCCCTCATCACCATGCCGCACAAGGTCGTGACCATGGACCTGGTGGACGAACTCACCCCGACCGCCCAGGTGGCTGGCGCCGCCAACGCCGTGCTCTGCCGCGCAGACGGCACCCTGCTGGGCGACCAGTTCGATGGCGCTGGCTTCGTGCGCGGCGTGCTGCGCAAAGGCCAGGTGCTCCAGGGCAAGCGCGTGCTGGTGTCGGGCAACGGCGGCGTGGGCTGCGCGATCGCGGCGTCGCTCGCCGATGCGGGCGTGGCCGAGATGGCCTTGTTCGACAGCAACGCGGCCTCGTCGGCATCGCTGGCGCAGCGCCTGCAACAGCACCACCCGGGCCTGAAGGTCAGCACCGGCTCGAACGACCCGGCTGGCTTCGACCTCATCGTCAACGCCACGCCGCTGGGCATGAAGGATGGCGACCCCCTGCCCTTCGACGTCAGCCGCATCGCCCCCACCACCTTTGTGGGCGAGGTGGTGATGAAGCACGAGATCACGCCGCTGCTGGCCGCCGTGCTGGCCAAGGGCTGCCCCATCCAGGTCGGCACCGACATGCTGTTCGAGATGATCCCGGCCTACCTGGAGTTCTTCGGCTTCGGCACCACCACGCCGCAAGAGCTGCGCGCCGTGGCGCAGATCAGCTACTGATCAACGCGCCATCGTCTCGCCGATGCGCTTGGCCACGGCCTGCAGCATCGGCAGGCACTGCTCGCGCAGCTCGGTGGCGGTGCGCCGCTGGGGCTGCGTGCTCACGTTGAGCGCTGCCACCACGCGGCCCTGGCGGTCCGTCACGGGCACGGCCAGGGACATCAGGCCCAGTTCCAGCTCCTCGCTCACCAGCGCGAAGCCCTTGCGCCGCACATCGCCCAGCACGCTCAAGAGGCGGTCCGGGTCGGTGACCGTCTTGGGCGTCTTGGCCGTCAGGTGCATGGCCATCACGCGGCGCTCGCGCTCGTCTTCGGGCAAGCCGGCCAGCAGCACGCGCCCCATGGACGAGCAATGCGCCGGCAAGCGCGAACCCACGCCCAGGTTGATGGACATGATCTTGTGGGCCGGCACACGCAGCACATAGACGATCTCGTCGCCGTCCAGCACCGCGGCCGAGCTCGACTCGTGCAGGGTCTGCGTGAGGTCTTCCATCAGCGGCTGGGCCACGTGCCACCACGGCTGCGAGGCCAGGTAGGCAAAGCCCAGCTCCAGCACCTTGGGCGTGAGGCGGAAGTCGCGCCCCTCCTGCGCGACATAGCCCAGGCCTTGCAAGGTCAGCAGGATGCGGCGCGCGCCGGCACGCGTCAGGCCCGTGCGCTCGGCGGCCTCGCTCAGGGTCTGGGTGGGCGCGTTGGCGCCGAAACTGCGCAGCACCTCCAGGCCCCGCGCGAACGACTGGACGTGGCTGTCGCTGGGGCGCTGGCCATCGGTGGCGGGCGCGTCAGGTGCTTCAAGCGGGGCGGCGGGCGACGGGGTGCGTGGACGGGTGGCCATGGGGTCTCTCCTGGAAGCGCCTTGTGCAGGGTCCGTCAAGGGCAAGCCGCCTTGACAGCGCCGTGACAGCTCGCTACGCTGTGCGCATGTTCGATATGCGAATTCTTGTTCGCTATTAGAACACAAGATTCGGCGCCAGCAAGGCGCCTCCCCCACGCGGAGACACCCATGATCCAGAAAATCGTCAAGACCCCGGCCGACGCGCTGGCCGACGTGCGCGATGGCGCCACGGTGATGATCGGCGGCTTCGGCACGGCCGGCCAACCCAACGAGCTGATCGACGCCCTGATCGAGACCGGCGCCAAAGACCTCGTCATCGTCAACAACAACGCGGGCAACGGCGACACCGGCCTGGCCGCGCTGCTGGCCAAGAAGCGCGTGCGCAAGATCATCTGCTCCTTCCCGCGCCAGTCCGACAGCCACCACTTCGACGCGCTCTACCGCGCCGGCGAACTGGAGCTGGAACTCGTGCCGCAAGGCAACCTGGCCGAGCGCATCCGCGCCGCCGGCGCCGGCATCGGCGGCTTCTTCACCCCCACCGGCTACGGCACCGAGCTGGCCAAGGGCAAGGAGACCCGCGAGATCAACGGCAAGATGTACGTGCTCGAAGCGCCCATCCACGCTGACTTCGCCCTCATCAAGGCCGAAAAGGGCGACCGCTGGGGCAACCTCACCTACCGCATGACGGCGCGCAACTTCGGGCCGATCATGGCCATGGCCGCCAAGACCACCGTCGCCACCGTGCACGAGGTCGTTGAGCTCGGCGCGCTGGACCCGGAAGCCGTCATCACCCCCGGCCTGTTCGTGCAACGCGTGGTGCCCATCGCCCGCACCGCCACCGCCGCCGGCGGTTTCAAGCGCACCGCCTGAGGAGAGACACATGAGCCAAGTCAACCACACCACCCTGCCCCGCTGGACACGTGACCAGATGGCCGCGCGCGTCGCTGCCGACATCCCCGACGGCGCCGTCGTCAACCTCGGCATCGGCCTGCCCACCGCGGTGGCCAACCACCTCAGCGCCGACAAGGAAGTCGTGCTGCACTCCGAGAACGGCGTCATCGGCATGGGCCCCGCGCCGGCCGAAGGCGAAGAGGACTTCGACCTCATCAACGCCGGCAAGCAGCCCGTGACCTTGCTGCCGGGCGGCTGCTTCTTCCACCACGCCGACAGCTTCGCCATGATGCGCGGCGGCCACCTCGACGTCTGCGTGCTCGGCGCCTTCCAGGTCTCGGCCACGGGCGATCTGGCCAACTGGCACACCGGTGCGCCCGACGCCATCCCCGCCGTCGGCGGTGCGATGGACCTGGCCATCGGCGCCAAGAAGACCTACGTGATGATGGAGCTGCTGACCAAGACCGGCCAGAGCAAGCTCGCGCCCGCCTGCACCTACCCGCTCACCGGCATCGGCTGCGTCAGCCGCGTCTACAGCGACCTGGCCATTTTCGACATCACCCCGCAAGGCGTGAAGGTGGTGGACACCGTGCCCGGCCTGAGCCTGTCCGACCTGCAAGCCCTGGTGCCCGGCGTCACGCTGCAAGCCTGAGCCCACGCTGCCCTCCCCGAAAGAAGCCCATGACCCAACACGCTTACATCTGCGACGCGCTGCGCACCCCCTTCGGCCGCTACGGCGGCAGCCTGTCGTCGGTGCGCGCCGACGACCTGGGCGCCGTGCCGCTCAAGGCCCTGATGGCCCGCCACCCCAACCTGGATTGGGAAGCCTTCGGCGACATCATCTACGGCTGCGCCAACCAGGCCGGTGAAGACAACCGCAACGTGGCCCGCATGTCGGCGCTGCTGGCCGGCCTGCCCATCGCCCTGCCCGGCTCGACCGTCAACCGCCTGTGCGGCTCCGGCATGGACGCCGTGGGCACCGCCGCCCGCGCCATCAAGGCCGGCGAAGCCGAGCTGATGATCGCCGGTGGCGTCGAGAGCATGAGCCGCGCACCCTTCGTCATGCCCAAGGCCACCACCGCCTTCGCACGTGAGAACGCCGTCTACGACACCACCATCGGCTGGCGCTTCGTCAACCCGCTGATGAAGCAGCTGCACGGCGTGGACAGCATGCCCGAGACCGCCGAGAACGTCGCCAGCGACTTCGGCATCTCCCGCGAAGACCAGGACAAGATGGCCCTGGCCTCGCAGGCCAAAGCGGCTGCTGCGCAGAAGTCCGGTGTCTTCGACAGCGAAATCACGCCCGTGACCATCGCGCAGAAGAAGGGCGACGCCCTGGTCGTCAACAAGGACGAGCACCCCCGCGAGACCACGATGGAAGCGCTGGCCAAGCTGCGCCCCGTCGTGCGTGCCGATGGCACCGTGACGGCGGGCAATGCCTCCGGCGTCAACGACGGCGCCTGCGCGCTGATCTGGTCGCGCGAAGGCGCCGCCGCGCGCCACGGCCTGACGCCGCGCGCCCGCGTGGTCGGCATGGCCACGGCCGGCGTGGCCCCGCGCATCATGGGCATTGGCCCGGCCCCGGCCACCGTCAAGGTGCTGGCCCAGACCGGCCTGACCCTCGCGCAGATGGACGTCATCGAGCTCAACGAGGCTTTCGCCGCACAAGGGCTTGCCGTCATGCGCATGCTGGGGCTTGCGGACAACGACCCGCGTGTCAACCCGAATGGCGGCGCGATTGCGCTTGGCCATCCGCTGGGGGCAAGCGGAGCGCGTCTGATCATGACAGCCGTGCACCAGTTGCATCGCACGGGCGGGCGCTACGCGCTGTGCACAATGTGCATTGGCGTCGGCCAGGGTATTGCGCTGATCGTCGAGCGCGTCTGACGCACGCGGCCATCGCCGCCATGGCTAAGTCATGGCGGCGATGTCGCATCT
>CAIQIL010000566.1 GCA_903871865.1 uncultured Burkholderiales bacterium | reverse complement strand
TGGGCGCCATTCCCTGGGTGTTGATGCAACTGGGCCTGGTGGCGGTGGTGATCTTCTGGCCGGCATCGGTGACCTACTGGCTCGACAAGGAGGCGGTGGTGAACACCGACGAGGTGCACATCGAGATGAAGATCGAGGACACCGGTGCGCCGCAGGATGTGCCGGCCGATGTGTCGGCTGACCCGCCAGCCGAGGTGCCGTCCATGCCCGACGCGCAGGGCGACGGCGACCCGGCGCAGGCCGTCAAGGATGCGCTGAAGGTGCGCTGAGGCTGAAGCCGAAGCCTTCTTCGTTCAGCCCTGGCAGGCCTGCCGCTTGGCGTGGGCCCACAGGCCCAGCATGCACAGGCCGACCGCAGGCAGGGGCCAGTGCGCGAAGGCGCAGAGCGCTCCGCCAGACCAGGCCATCAGGCTGAGGGTGCGCCAGGTGCGCGTCAGGGCGGGCTGGCTCCAGTCCTGGCTTGGGCGCAAGGGGTGTCGAGGGTGATGCATGGGCGTGGCGAGCAGCGGCTTGGGGGCATCCCGCACCATGACTGTGCTTCGGTCGCGCTCGCACCAACTTGAGTGAGGGCACGCCCGGATCAGGCCCTGATCGTGCCTTGACCTTGCCGATTGGCACTTCCTTCACGGAATGGGCGTGTGGGGCGTGCTGTCCGTGTCCGACTGCAGGCCGAGCACCTGACGGATGACACTGCGCAGGGCGGCCAGGTCGATGGGCTTCGTCAGGCTGGCATCGAAGGTGTGGGTGCCGTGGTGGGGCGTCGGGTCCATGGACATCTGCGTGGCCGACAGCAGCACCACGGGCACACCGGGCCATTGTTGGCGCACCGACGCCAGCACGATGTCGCCGTTGCCGCCGGGCATCTCGTAGTCTGTCAGGACGAGGCTGGGCGCCGTGGCGCCGACCAAGGCCATGCGCTGCTGGACCTGCTCGGCGCCCGACAGGTGGACGACCTCGAAGCCCGTGCGCCGCAGCTCCTCGGCGAGCAGGGCGCGGATCTCCCGGTTGTCTTCGACCAGCCAGACGCGGCGGCCTTGGCCATCGAGGGCAGGCAGGCTCGGCGCGCTGGCGAGCATCTGCGGTGGGCTCATGTCCTGCTCGGAAGCTTGGCGCATCGGGATCCGCAAACGGAAGGTGCTGCCCTGGCCCAGTTGGCTGAGCACAGTGATGCGGCCGTCCATGCGCTGGACCCAGGTCTCGGTGATGGCCAGGCCGAGGCCCAGGCCCTGCGAGCCGTGTTCTGTCGATGCGCTCGCATCCGAGCGGAAGAAGGGCGAGAACACCCGTGCGATGTCGTCCGGCGGGATGCCGCAGCCTGTGTCCTGGACCTCGAACACGATGGGGGTGATGGCCGGTGTGCGGCCGTCAGGCGGCTCTGCAGCGACGCGCAGCGTGACGACGCCATTGTGCGTGAACTTGGCCGCGTTTTGCAGCAGGTTGATGAGCACCTGGCGCAGGCGTTTGCCATCGGCCATGACCACATTCGGCAACTCGGGGCGGAGGTCGAGGGCGAAGCGGTTGTGCCGTGCTTGCGCGAGGACGGCTGCCTCCTGCGCCACGGCGTCCAGCACGCCGTGCAGGTAGGTGGGGCGCAGCGACAGTTGGTCGCTGGAAGCGCCGCGCGCGTACTCGATGAGGTCGTTGACCAGGGTGAGCATGTGCTGTGCACCTGTGCGGATGTTGCCCGCGTAGCGCGTGGTCGTGGGGTCGGTGGTGGGCAGCAGTTGTGCGAAACCGAGCACGGCCGTCAGCGGAGAGCGCAGATCGTGCGTGACACGCGCCAGGAACTCCGTTTTGGCGCGGCTGGCTTCGTTGGCTTGGAGCAGGGCGTGCTGCAGGTCGGTGGTGCGCTCTTTGACCTTGGTGTCCAACTCGGCGGCCGAGTGGATGGCCGCGTTCAGCAAGTCGTTGCGGGCGGTGTCGGTGTCATCGCGCAGGCTTTTGACGTGGCGGGCCACGGCCAGGTTCATCAGCAACAGGTGGACGAACATGCTGACCTGCAGCATGTTTTCGGTCCAGAAATTCAAGGGCAGCAGGCCCAGGTTGCGCGGCAGGAAGAGCAGCACGGCCAGCAGCAGCGTGGCGAAGGAGGCCAGGAAATACGGTGCGGTTTGCTCGCCACGCCGCCACAGCACGATGGCAATGCCCGTGACGAGCACCGCTTGCGCGGCGTAGCAAGCCTGGATCACCGGTGACACGATGTGGAACTGCCCCAGCCAGGCCAGTGGCATCAGCGCGACCACCAGGGCCCAGACGCTGCGGCGGTACACCTTGGCCAGTGTGGGCAGGTGCAAGTCCATGCGCATGACGCGCACCATTTCACAGCCCAGACCGGCCTGCAGCAGCATGGCCGTGCCCAGCAGGGGGTTGTAGACGCCAATGCTGCGTGGGAACAGCCACTGCTGGGCGTAACCCTGAGACAGCAACTGGTTCAACCCAGAAATGCCGATGTAGGCGGCGTAGATCAGGTGGGCGGGCTCGCGCAGCCAGCTGCCCAGGATCAGGCTCATTGCGCCGGCGAACAGCAAGCAGCCGAAGAACAGGCCCTGGGCCGCGGTGTCGCGTTGCAGGTGTTCGGCGAAGGCCATCGGGCGCCACAGCGTGAGCCTCGCCGTGCGGGTGGTCCGGCTTTCCAGGCGCAGGTAGTAAGTGGTCGCGCTGAGGTCTGAGGGCAACTGCAAGGTGAACAGGCCATGGCGGTAGGCCAGGGGCCGTTGCTCGAAGGGGTGCTCGGTGCCGGCTTGGCCCAGCAACTGCAGGCCTTCGGGCGTGTCCACGTACAGAGCCAGGTCGTCCGTGAAGGCCGGGCCCACCTCCAGCCCCC
>CAIQIL010000565.1 GCA_903871865.1 uncultured Burkholderiales bacterium | reverse complement strand
CTGACCACCGGCAACCCCGAGTTCGAGAAAGACCAGGCCCTGATGGCCAAGCTGGGTCTGCAGAGCGGCAAGGCCGTGACGGCCCGCGTGAACGCCGGCTGAACCTGGGCTGACACCCGGTAGATCCCTGCATCGCGTCGGGCGACCCGGCGCGATAATCCTCGCCTCCCCGTTGTGTGGGAAGGAGCATGGATGTCGGTCTCTCGTCGCAAGCTGTTCAGCCTGCGTGCCACGGTGGGTTATGCCGTTTTCGCTGCGGCATGGATCTTCCTGTCGGACCGCGTCCTGGCGCAGTTCAGCGACCCCCAGACCCTGGCCCGATTCTCTCTGTTCAAAGGGCTGGCCTTCGTCGCTGCGACGTCCGCCATCCTGTGGGTGACGCTGCAAAACGTCCCGGCCGAGGCTGACATCCAGCTGCTGGAAGGTGCGCCGCCCCGCAGCCGCCGCATGGGCCTGATCTGGGGCTTGGGCGTGCCGGTGCTGGCGACCACACTGCAGTGGGCCTTCTGGGCGCACCTCCAACCCTTTGCGTGGCTGCTGTCGTATCCGGCGGTGTTCGTGGCAGCCTGGATGGGCGGCTGGATGGCGGGCATCCTGGCCACCCTCCTGTCTGCCACGCTGGCCTGGTTCATCTTCCTGACATCCCACGGGTCCTGGGCCGCACACACCCCCGGCGAAACCGTCGCGATGGGCGTGTTCGTGACCATGGGCCTGCTCATCAGCATGGGCATCGAGTGGATGCACCGCACCGAGCAGCGCTCGGGCAACAGCAAGTTCGAGGCCCTCGTCGAACAGACGCTGGCGGGCATCTACATCGTCCAGGGTGACCACTTCCTCTACGTCAACCCGGAGTTCGCGCGGATCCTCGGCTACGACAGCCCGCAGCAGATCGTCCAACAGGTGCGCGTCAGCGACCTGGTGGACCAGGCAGACCGCGAGCGTGTGCGCGCGCAACTCCAGGACCGCTTCGACAACCCGGGCCGCGAGGTCCGCTACGGCTTCGCCGGTCGGCGCCGCGACGGCTCGACGGTGGCGCTGGAAGTCCACGGCCGGGGGCTGCAAACCACCAGCGGCAACGTGGTCATCGGCCTGGCCCTGGACGTCACCGAACAGCGCCACACCGAGATCGCCCTGCGCGAGAAGCAAGCCCTGCTCGACCGCATGAGCACGCTGGCCAAGGTCGGCGGCTGGAGCATCGATGTCGCCAGCGGCACGGGCACGCGCACGGACGGCGCCGCCCGCATCCTGGACCTCGACCCGGGCGACCCCGCGGCACTGACCTTCCACGACGGCCTGAAGTACTTCCAGGGCGAGCACCACGACCGCATCTCCCAGACCCTGCGCCGGGCCGTCGAACGCGGCGAACCCTACGCGCTGGAGCTGCAACTCACCAGTGCCAAGGGGGCGGTCAAATGGATCCGCACCCAGGGCGAGCCCGTGTACCGCGAAGGCCGCGTGGTGCGCATCGAAGGCGCCATCCAGGACATCAGCGAGGTGCAGCAAGCCCGCGCCGCGCTGCAAGCCCACCAGGAGCGCCTGGAACAGACGGTCCGCGAGCGCACCGCCGAACTGGAAGCGGCACGCCAGGAGGCAGAGCGCCTGACCCGCATCAAGAGCGAGTTCCTGGCCAACATGAGCCACGAAATCCGCACGCCGCTCAATGGCGTGCTGGGCCTCACACAGATCGGCCTGCGCGAGCACACCGGGCCCGCCCGCCAGGTGTTCGAGCAGATCAACGCCTCGGGGCGCCTGCTGCTGGGCATCATCAACGACATCCTGGATTTCTCGAAGATCGAGGCGGGCAAGCTGCACATCGAGGTGCACCCGATCGATCTGCGGGCCCTGATCGAACGCACCGTCGCCATGGTGCGCGACCGCGCCGACGGCAAAGGCCTGGCGATCCACGTCGCGCTGGCCGACGACCTGCCTCCCACCTGCCTGGGCGATGAACTGCGGCTGGAACAGATCCTGTTGAACCTGCTGTCCAACGCGGTCAAGTTCACGGCCAGTGGCGAGGTCCGCGTCAGTGCCGGTTTGCGCGACGCCCACCTGGTGCTGACCATCGCCGACACGGGCATCGGCATGCGGCCTGCGCAGGTCGAGCGCCTGTTCCAGCCCTTCGAGCAAGCCGACGGCTCGACCACCCGGCAGTACGGCGGCACCGGCCTGGGCCTGACGATCACCAAGCGGCTGGTGGAGATGCTGGACGGCGACATCCAGGTCCACAGCGCGCCCGGCCAGGGCACGCGCTTCGAGGTGCGCTTGCCTTACCTGCGGGATGAGGCCTCACAGGTCACCCAGGCACCGCTGCCGGCGCCGGCCTCGGTGCGCACGCGGCGGCTGGCAGGCCTGCGCATCCTCGCGGCCGAGGACAACCCGGTCAACCAGATGGTGCTGTCAGAGCTGCTGGCCTTCGAAGGCGCCCATGTCACGATGAGCGACAGCGGTGTGGCGGTCGTGGCCGAGTTGCACGCCAGTGGCCGCGCGGCCTTCGACGTCGTGCTGATGGACATCCAGATGCCCCTGATGGACGGCTACGAGGCCACCCGCCTGATCAAGGCCTTCGCACCGACCTTGCCGGTGATCGGCCAGACCGCCCACGCCATGGCCGAGGAGCACCACAAGTGCATGGCGGCCGGCATGGTGGACCTGGTGGTCAAGCCCATCGAGCTGGAGGCGCTGGTGCGGACCCTGCTGCGGCACATGCCCGCCTGACCCCACACCGGCACGCGATCAGCTGCGTTATCAGCTGCGCTTCTTGGGCACCCAGGCCCAGACCATCTCGGCCTGGATGGGCTCCTGGCCCGATGCGTCGGTGATGGTCACCGGCACCGTCACCTCGCCCTTGTCCTGCGTGAGGATCTGCTGGATTTGCTCTGGGCGCAGGCTGGCCGCGGCCACCATGTCGCCCTGCGAGCGGCGCACGTAGTCGATCTTCATCGTCTTGATGAGCGGCAGCTTGTCGTCGGGCAGGTTCATGCCCACGCAAAAGCCCGTGGCGGTCTCGGCCAGCAAGGCCATGGCCGCGGCGTGCACGCCCTGGATGTGGTTTTGCACCTTGCGCTGGTTGCGGATGCGCACCACCACGCGCTGCGGCGTGATCTCTTCGTAGCGCAGACCGGCCGTGCCCACCAGCGGCACCACGCGGCCCAGCGCGAAGCTGGTGACCCAGGTGCGCAGGCCCTGAGGCAGGCGCTGGAAACCGGCAACGGTGCGGGCGAGCTTGTTCGGGGTGCGGGCAGTGGACATGGTGCGGGCCGAGGAAGGTG
>CAIQIL010000564.1 GCA_903871865.1 uncultured Burkholderiales bacterium | reverse complement strand
TTCTTCATCAGCATCGCGACCGTCATGGGACCAACCCCGCCCGGGACCGGCGTGATCTTGCTGGCCAACCGCCATTGGCGGGAGTCCATGGGTGCGGCGTACGAACCCGGCCAGAACCACTGGCCCAGCATCCTGCGGCAGCTGGCCTTCAGCGGCAACTACCCCGATGCCGTGGGGTGCGAAGAAGCGTTCCTGAACTGGCGCCTCGGCCTGCGTCACCAGGACCGCGCCCACGAGATCCGCTTCCGCGACCGTTGGCTGCTGGTGCGTGACGAGACCCTGGACGACGGCAGCACGGTGCACTTCGCGATGGACGTCACGCAGACGCGCGAGAACGCAGAACTGCTCAAGACCCAGCGACAGGCCTTGCACGACAGCGAAGCCCGCCTGAGTGCCGTCTTGCGCGCCCTGCCCGACCTGTGGTTCGTCATCGATGCCAACGACCGCTATGTGGACGGCCACATGGACCACCCACAGCTGCTGGGCGAGATGCCGAAGATGATCGGGCAGCTCATGGGCGCGCACCTGCCGAGCGACATCGGCCAACGCCAGCGCGATGCCGTGGCCCAGGCGCGCACCAGCGGACAAGCCCAGACGCTGAACTACGACCTGCGCGGCCACGATCAGGTGCTGCGGCATTTCGAAGCCCGTATCACGCCCATGCCCGCCGGCCAGGTGCTCTACCTGACGGCGGACATCACCGAGCGCAAGAACGCCGCCGAGAAGCTCCGCGTCAGCGAAGAGCTCTACCGTTCGGTGGCGGCCACCATCAGCGATGGCCTGATCATCATCGACCTCGATGGCCGTGTGGTGGCGCTGAACCCTGCGGCATGTCGGATCCTGGGGCTGCCTGCCGGGTTGCCATCTCTGCAAGAGGCGGCTGGCAGCGCCTTCGACCTGCTGGAAGACGACCTCGTCACCCCCCTGCCCCGCGAACGCTGGCCCTTGAGCGAAACGATGCGCACAGGCCAGCGCGTGACCGACCGCGTGGTACCGGCTCGCCGTGCCGACCACGAAATCGTCTGGCTGCAGATGTCGGCCAACCTCATCCGCGTGGACCGCGACACCCCGCCTTTCGCGGCCATGGCGACCTTCCGAGACATCACCCGCGAGCGCCTGACCGTGCAAGACCTGGCCCTCAGCGAGGAGCGCTGGAAGTTCGCGCTGGAAGGTGCCGGCGATGGCGTGTGGGACTGGGACATGCCCAGCGGCTGCATGTACTACTCGACCCGCTGGAAGCAGATGCTGGGCTACGAGGACCACGAAATCACCGACACGCCCGAAGAGTATTTCCTGCGTGTGCACCCCGAGGACCGCGATGCCGTGGCCCACAGCACCATGCGCTTCGTCACCGAAGGCGTCGGCGTGCAGCAGGTGGAGTTCCGCCTGCGCCACCGCCAGGGCCACTACCTGCACATCCTCTCGCGCGGCAAGGTGGTGAGCCACTCGCGCGATGGCAAACCCCTGCGCGTGGTCGGCACACACTCCGACATCTCCGTGCTCAAGCAGGCCGAGCAGGCCGAGCGCCAACGCGAATTCGCCGAGGCGGCCAGTGCGGCCAAGAGCGAGTTCCTCTCGCGCATGAGCCACGAAATCCGCACGCCGCTCAACGCCATCACGGGCTTTGCTCAGCTCATGCGCCTTCAACTGGGGCAAGGCAGTGGCGACAACCCGCTGCGCAACTACATCGAGCAGATCCTGCATGCGGGCCGTCACCTCTCGGGCCTGGTCAACGACGTGCTGGACCTGCAACAGGTGGAAGCAGGCGTGGTCAAGCTGAAGCCGGAAGCCATCGCGCTGGAAGACGAGCTGGTGCAGTGCCTGTCCATGCTGCTGCCCATGGCCGAGCAGCGCGAGATCTCGATGAGCTCCTACATCGAGCCCTACGCCGCGGTGCTGGCCGACCGCCAGCGCCTGCGCCAGGTGCTGATGAACATCGGCTCCAACGCCATCAAGTACAACCGCGATGGCGGCTCGGTAGTGGTGCGTGCGCAGCGTCAGGCCGATGGCACCGTGCTGCTGAGCCTGCAAGACACCGGCACGGGCATGACGGCCGAGCAACTGGCCAGGCTCTACCAGCCCTTCGAGCGCCTTGGGCGGGAAACCTCGAGCGTGGCAGGCACGGGGCTGGGCCTTATCATCACCCGATCGCTCGTGGAATCCATGGGAGGCCACATGGACATCGTCAGTCAACCCGGGGCCGGGACCCGGGTCAGCGTCACCTTGCCGGGTGCCCAAGCCCTTGGGCCGCAAGCCGAGGTGCCTCAGCGTTGCGAAACACCGGCTG
>CAIQIL010000563.1 GCA_903871865.1 uncultured Burkholderiales bacterium | reverse complement strand
GCTGCGCGCAGGCCACCCCAGGCGTCGGTGCGCAGCTCCAGGCCTTGGCCGCGCAGGCTGCCGCGGTGGTTGTCGGCCTGGTGCAGCAGGTGGCCCATCTCCAGCCAGGTCTGGGCCTGCGTGGTGTGCAGGCGGGCGCGCAGTTGCGGGCTGCCGTACGGACCCACGACGATGGCTATCTGAGTTGCCTTAACGATCAGCCACCCGCAGTCTCACACTCAACATCAAGCGATCCCACAAGGCGATGGCCTCCTCGTCGCTCAGGCTCGATGGCACTGAACCGGCCTGATCACGATGCACGCCCGTGAACAAGGCCGCGTCCCATGAGGGGTTGCGGTGGTCAAAGCGCTTGCCCGCGTACTCGAACTGGAACTCGTGCCAGTGGCCTGGCGCGCTGCCCACCGGACGGCTGAACAGGGCTTCACTGCCATCGCCTTGCTGCACTTTGCGCTTGCCCTCGCGCAGGGTTTTGATCTTGGCGAACGCTGTGGCCAGCTCAGGCACCATCAGGGCTGCACGGCGGGCTTCCGCGCGTCGTGCGTCGAAGCTGTCGCCCTGCTGCGCGTCCTTGTTGGTGGAGATGGAGAAGCTCGCATCGGGCAACTCGGGGAAGCGCAAGCCGATGCCAAAGATTTCCTGGAATTTGCCGGTGTCGTCGGCGATGAAGCCCACATCGAGGCAGACGCCAGGTTCTTGGGGGACTTCGGCGGGGTCGCGGGCGCGGAGGTGGGTGGCGACGTAGGCAAGCCTTGCCTTCTCTGACTCGACAGTCGCGTTGTCCGCCGCGTCAGAACCTTGATAGATGAAACCAAACGGTGGAACACTGAGGTATCCCCATACCATGGTCACATGGATTGCAGATGGTTCGTCAAAGAACAAAATCGTTTTGCTCTTCAGGGTAGGTCCATCAAGCTCGGATCGAAGAAGGCTGCCGGACAATCTGTTGTGCTTCGTGGCTTGCAGTCGTGCAATGTGCGCGGCGTATGCGCTTCGCAATTCATTTTGCCCGCCCTTGATCGCCCGAATATTCGGGCCAAAAGCCTGCGGACCAGGCACAACCTGCGCCGCCATCGGTACATCCATCACGAACCGCCCAAAGCACACTGCCTTCGTCTTTTCAAACAACTTATCGATGCGGGGTGTGTTCATGATGCGAGCCTCGGCTTGGAAAGGGATACATGTCAGGGCGACCAGAAGAGCGGCAAGCAGGCGACTCATGCTTGCTTCTTCCATGCAAAGGCTTCCAGGGCAATCTTGCAAATGGCATGCAGAGTTGATGCTTGCACAGCCTTGTTGTTGAAGCTGTCTTGGTGCTCATAGCCCGTTTGCTGATAGGCAACCCTGACCTTGCCCTGGCGCACGGGGTCTCGCGCAGACCGCTCTGCGGGCACGGTGCCGTCGCCTGGCTCAGCTGGATCAGCGATCCGAGCGCCTAAGTGCTTGCTCGCATGATCAGGATCGTCACTTTTCAGAACTGCTACGCCATCCCCATCATCTTGATCGATCAGCCACCCTTCAGCGGGTGTACTTACGTGCAATCTCTCTATGCCCAAGCGCTGGCGAGCACCTCCAGAGAGGAAAGGCGCTTTGCCGACTTGCCAAACCAATTCACCCCAGGCTTTTTGCGATTCATCACTGGCATGACTAAGGTAGGTTGCTGGGTGGTACATCGTTCCGATTCCTTGATGAAAGTCCTGGGCAACGTTCAGCTTGTCTTTCGTCTTCTTCAGAGATGCGCCCTCCATCCCCGCCGGATTCACCCACTCAGGCGTGATGAGCCGATACCACTTGTCCTGCACGGTATAGATCTCGGCATACGGGTCTGACTTGGGCAGAGACAACACCTCCTCATCGCCCACCGTGGCTTTGAGCCAGCCCGGGCCGTAGCGTTCGCTGGGCAGCAGTTGCAGTCCACCCGGCGCATTGGCCAGCACAGCCGTCACCTTGGGGCCCGTGTCGCCCACCACCTTCTTGAACACGTAGCCCTTCACGCCCGAGCCTTCAAAGCCCATGCGGATGCGCTTGTAGGCTGCCGCTGCGCCCACTGCTGGCATGGCGCCATGCACGATGCCGGCCACCACGTCTTGCGCGTTGCCGAAGTCGGGGTGGATCAGGGCGCGCCCCACCAGCCCGCCCATGGAGTGGGTCACCACGATCACCTTCTCGCAATCGAACTGGCGTTGCTTGTAATACGCGATGATTTCGCGAACGCGCTTGGCCACTTCTTTGGCCGATTCGCCATTGGAGCGCAGCCAGTTGTAGCCGATCGCGTGCACGGGGTACCAGGCGTCTGACACCGTTTGCAGCTCGCCCGGCAGCAGCGCCTCCCCACCATTGCCGCCCCATTCAGCGGGTGGCACGCCGATGACTTTGTGGTTCCCGGACGCCCATTCCGGTCGAACCTGCCCATCGCGGCACATCTGGTTGAGCTGCCGCTCCAGTGTTTGCAGCAGGCCACCGTAGCTGTCAAAGAAGACTTCGCTCCAGCCTCTGAGCCGCGCGTGTCTGTCACGCTGCGTTTGTGCCTCTTTGTCAGTGCCTGCGCATTCGCCGTGCGGGCTGTCATGCAGGTAGGCCACGTCTTCGACGTTGCTGTGGCGCTTGTCTGCATCTGGCTTGCTCAAGTCGTAGCGATCGACCTCGGTGGCCTGCGGGTCGAGCAGCATCTGCCGCTGGGCTGGGGTTTTGAAGATCACCGCCAGTGTCTCCATGGTGGCCTCCGGGCGCCACGACACATCCGTCGTCTTCTTGAGCTCGGCCTGGCGTTGGGGCGTGAGCTTGAGGTGGCTGCCCATGATGCCGGGGATGAACACCACCGGGATGGTGCGGCTGGGCAACACGTGCATCTCGCAGCCGCGCTGGTCGCTGCGCGGGGTGCTGCTGGCCCTGGCCACTTGCGTGCCATCGGGGCGGATGTGGGTCGTCAACAGGGTGGGCTGGCTCATGGGTGATGGCATTGAGATGCTGGGTCGGCCACCTGCTCAGGCCTTGAGGTGCGAGCGCACGATTTCCAGGCTCATGCGCTCGGCGTGGGTGGCCGTGTCCAGCAAGGGGCTGCACCCCTGGGCATCGGTGGTGCCGGTCTGAATTTGTCCGTTGGCTCGTCGCAGGCGGAAGGTCTGGTCGGCCATGGGCTTGCCGGAATTGGCCCAGCGCAGCACGAAGAACTGGTCATGGCCCGCCTCATGGCTGAACGCCGTGCTGGGCAAGATGGGCATGGCGACCTCCTTCGTTGCACCGCCCACCATCGACTTCTGCCCCGCCCTCACCGTGACCTTGCCCGGGCACTGCACCGTGAG
>CAIQIL010000562.1 GCA_903871865.1 uncultured Burkholderiales bacterium | reverse complement strand
TGGCGGCCATTTCTGCGGCGGGGGTGACCTGCAGCGCCTGTCACAGCAGCGTCTGCACGACCTGGCTGGCCAAGGCCTCCACCTCGACGCCTTCCACCAGTGGATCGAAGCCCTGCACAGCTTCCCCAAACCGGTGATCGCGGCGGTGGAAGGCGTGGCCGCCGGCGGCGGGATGTCTCTGGTGCTGGCCTGCGACCTGGTGGTGGCGGCCGACAACGCCCGCTTCCTGTCGGCCTACAGCCAGGTGGGCCTGTCGCCCGATGGCGGCGCGAGCTGGCACCTGGCGCGCGCCATGGGGCGCTCCAAGGCCTTGGCACAGCTGTGGCTGGGCACGCCGCAAACGGCACAGGAATGGGCCGCTCAGGGCCTGGTGCACCAACTCTGCCCGGCGGGCGAAGCCTTGGCACAGGCGCTGGACCTGGCCGAGCAACTGGCCGAGGTGCCTGCAGGTGTCGTGGCCAGCATCAAAGAGTTGGTCAACGATGCGGCCCAGCCCTTGCGCACGCAGCTAGACGCCGAGAAACAGCACTTCCTGGTGAACCTCGGGCGGCCCGAGGCTGGCGCGGCCATCGACGCCTTCCTGCACAAGCGCGCCTCGAAGGGCTGACCCGAACGGGTCAGGGCTTGGGGTGTTTGGCCGCCTTCGCCTGTTCACGCAGGCGCACGGCCAGGCGCGCGAACAACTGGCCCACCAGCTTCAGCCGGGCGGGCTCCAGGGGCTGGCCCGCGGTGCGCATGGTCAGGATGCCGCGGTTGAGCGTGAGCACCAGCACGAGGGTGTCGGTCCACCAGACGCTGGCGGCGTCGTCCAGCGCGGACAGCACGCCATCGTCCAGCCAGGCCGTGGCCACCGCATCGGCGTTGCTCAGCAGCATGAAACGCTTGGCAAGGCCGGGCGACGCATTCAATGACACGCGTTGGTGCATGGCCAGCCAACGCATCTCGTCGGGCAAGGTGTTGTCGATCTGCGTCTGCATCGCGTTGGTGAAGCGGCTGAAGACGTCGGATTCCAGGGCCTGGGCCAGCGTCTTGCTCACCATCACCATCTGCACGTCGGGCGACATGCCGGTGTCGCAGCGGAAGCGCAGCTCCTTGCCCATGATGTAGGGGCGCTGGGACTCGCCCCATTCAACGCGCCAGCCATCGGCGGTCTCGACGACATAGCCGCCACCGGTCTTGTCCTTGACACGTTTGAAGGCGTGGCCCTCGGCCTTGGCCCAGGTCGCCAGGACTTGGTCGGTATCCCCGGAGGCAGCCGCTGAGCCGCCAATCATCCGCTTGAGCGCATCGAACATGGGTGGGTGGCACCTTGTGAAAGCCAGCTGCTTTGGCCTGCCCGGAGGGACTCGAACCCCCGACCTGCTGCTTAGAAGGCAGCTGCTCTATCCAGTTGAGCTACGGGCAGACATCTGTCCAAAGTTTACGCCATGGCCGGACATCGCCGTTGTGGCATGGCACACGCTGGGCGCCTCAAGTTGCCTGCTCAGGCGCAGCGTGCGGCCGCCAGCGCGACAGCCACAGCGCGTTGCTGACCACGCTGACACTGCTGAGCGCCATGGCCGCGCCGGCCAGCATGGGGTTGAGCCCGCCCAAAGCGGCCAGCGGGATGCCGATGACGTTGTAGCCGAAGGCCCAACCCAGGTTCTGCCAGATCTTGCGCGAGGTGCGGCGCGACACCTCCAGCGCGGCCGGCACGAGCATCGGGTCGCCCCGCATCAGGGTGATGCCTGCGGCCTGCATGGCCACGTCGGTGCCGCCCTGCGGGTTGGCCATGGCCATGCCGATGTCGGCAGCGGCCAGCGCAGGGGCATCGTTGAGGCCATCGCCCACCATGGCCACCGTGACGGCATGGCCCTGGGCATCGCGCTGCAGCCGCCGGATGTGGTCGGCCTTGTCGCCGGGGAGCACTTCGGCCACGACCTCCTGGATGCCGACCTGCCGCGCGATGGCCTGTGCAGCCTGGCGGCTGTCGCCCGAGATGATGGCGGTGCGCACCCCCAGGGCGTGCAGCCGGGCCACGGCTTGCGCGGCGCCTGGCTTGAGGGCGTCGCCAAAGGCCAGTGCGGCCACGACCTGCCAAGCAGGGGCCTCGCTGGCACGGCCTGCCTCGTTGGCATCACCCGAGCGCGTGACCGCGGGCGCGTGCAGCAGCCACGAGACGGTGGCCCCGTCGGCCGACCAGCGGGTCGCCACCTCGGCCACATCGGCGGGTGCGCCCTGCGCGGCCAGCTCCTGCATCCAGCGGGGGCTGCCCAGGCACCAGGATCCGGCCCAGGCCGCAGGGACGGCATCGGCGTCCATCGCCGGCAACACACCCTGGATGCCTCGGCCTGGCACCGCGCGCAACTGTGCGGCGTGCAGCGGCTCGGCAGGCAAGCCATCGGCGGCCACCAGCACCGCGCGGGCCAGCGGGTGCTCGCTGCCGCGCTGCAAGGCCGCGGCGAACTGCAAGGCCTCCTCGCGGCTGAGGCCCGTGCCCGAGGCCACGGCCCAGTCCAGCAAGCGCGGCTGGCCTTGCGTGAGGGTGCCGGTCTTGTCGAAAGCGACGAGTTGCACCCGATGGGCCACCTCCAGCGCTTGCGGGTCCTGGATGAGGATGCCCTGGCGCGCGGCGGCACCGGTGCCTGCCATGATCGCTGCCGGGGTGGCCAGGCCCAAGGCGCAAGGGCAGGCGATCACCAGCACCGCCACGGCGCGGATCAAGGCCACGTCCACCGCCTGACCGGCCAGCCACCAGCCCACGCCGGTCAGCAGCGCGATCACCAGCACGGTGGGCACGAACACCGCCGAGACACGGTCCACCACGCGCTGGATGGGGGCCTTGCCGGCCTGTGCCTCGACCACCCGCCGGATGATGTGGGCCAGCATGGTCTGGCCGCCCACGGCCGTCACCCGCATCAATAGGCGGCCCTCGGCGTTGATGGCGCCCCCCGTGAGGCGGTCACCGACGTGCTTGGCCACGGGCAAGGGCTCGCCCGTCAGCAGGGACTCATCGACATGGCTGCTGCCCTCCTGGACGAGGCCGTCCGAGGGCACGCGCGCGCCAGGCATCACCACCAGCACATCGTCGACCAGCACCTGGGCCAGGGGCACCTCGACCTCGCCCTGCGGGCCCAGGCGCCGCACGGTGTCAGGCCGCAGCGACTGCAACGCGCGGATGGCCAAGGTGGTCTGGCGCTTGGCGCGGGCCTCCAGCGCCTTGCCCAGCAGCACCAGCGTGATCACCACGGCCGAGGATTCAAAGTACAGCGCTGGCGGCATGGCAGCAGGCATGGCACCAGGCATGGCATCCGGCATGGCCCCCGCCGCGTGGGTGTGAGCGCCCACCGCCGGCGCCAGACCATGCTGCCACCACAGCCAGACCGACAGCCCCCAGGCCGCGGACGTGCCGAGCGCGACGAGCTGGTCCATGTTGCCGCTGCCATCGCGCAGGGCAGCCCAGCCGGCACGGTAAAAGCGCGCCCCCAGGCCGAACTGCACGGGGGTGGCCAGGGCGAACTGCACCCAGGCTGGCCAGAAGTGGTGGTCGCCCCAGAGCATGGGCAGCATCAGCGGCACGCTGGCCAGGCCCCCCAGGCAGACCGCGCCCCAGACCGACCACCAGGAGACATGCTCGTCGGCCAAAGGGTGGTCGGCCTCTTGCAGCTGGGCTTGGTAGCCTGCGGCCTCGATGGCGGCGATCAGGCGGGCCGCATCGGGCACGGGGACGTCCGCCGCCGAAGCCAGCACGACGCTGGCGGTTTCGGTGGCGAAATTCACCTGGGCCTGCGCCACACCAGGCACTTTGCGCAAAGCGCGCTCGACCCGGTTGACGCAGGCCGCGCACGTCATGCCGCGCACAGCCAGCAGCAAGGCGGGGTCATCGTGGCCAGCAACGGGCGAGGCAGGTTCGGTGGTGTTCATGGTGGTGAGGGTCAGGATGCACACGGGATGTCGGCAGTGTCAACCTTGACACAGTGGGAGGGTCAAGCGCATGCTGGCCCTTGACTCTGACATGGTGTCAAGGTTTACCGTGTGGGACCTGAACATGAACAGCCACCCAAAGGACCTTGCCATGAACACACCCGCCCACCCCAGCACCCACGCACTCCAGGTCAAGGGCATGAGCTGCCAGCACTGCGTGAAAGCCATCACCCAGGCCGTGCTGGCCCAGGATGCCCAAGCCCAGGTCCGCGTGGACCTGCCATCGGGCCAGGTCAGCGTGCAAACCCAGCTCAGCCGCGAAGCCACGGCCGCCGCCATCGCCGATGAGGGTTACGAGGTGCTCAACCCATGAGCGAGCCGCTCATGCACATCGGGGAGGCCGCGCGCCTCACCGGGGTGTCGCCCAAGATGGTCCGGCATTACGAGGGCCTGGGCCTGCTGCCGCCCGCGCCGCGCACCGACTCGGGCTACCGCCTCTACGACGAGGCGGCGCTGCACACACTGCGCTTCATCCGCCGTGCGCGCGACCTGGGTTTCGGCATGGCCGACATCGCCCAGTTGCTGGACCTGTGGCGCAACCGCCGCCGCGCCAGTGCCTCCGTCAAAAAGCTAGCCACGGCCCACGTGGCGGCACTGCAGCAGCGCATCGACGAACTGGAAGCGATGAAACGCACGCTCAGCCGGCTGGCCGCAGAGTGCCAGGGCAACGCGCGCTCACCCTGCCCCATCCTGGACGACCTGGCCCAGGGTCATCCCCCAGACATGGCGCACCCGCCCGGATGCCATCGGCCCTGAATTGCATGCATGATGTGCAACAGCCTCATCACGCTGGAAGCACACCATGCCCATCCCGACACAACCTGGCTGGCCGCTGCAGAAGTCTGAACTGACGGCCTGCGGCATCCGCACCCGCGTGCTGCAAGGTGGGGCCGATCTGCGCGCCACCGAGGCCGTGGTGTTCGTGCACGGCAACCCGGGCTGTTGCGAAGACTGGCGCGAGCTGATGCAGGCCGCCTCGCCACTGGGCCGCGTCATCGCCTTCGACATGCCCGGCTTCGGCCAGGCCGACAAACCGGCCAACTACCCGTATTCGGTGGAAGGCGGCGCCACCTTCCTGGGCGAGGCCCTGCGCCAGTTGGGCGTGCTGCGCGTGCACCTGGTGCTGCACGATTTCGGTGGCCCCTGGGGGCTGATGTGGGCAGCGCTGAACCCGATGGCCGTGGCCAGCGTCACGCTGATCAACACCGGCGTGATGCGCGGCTACCGCTGGCACCTGATGGCCCGCATCTGGCGCACGCCGGTGCTGGGCGAGTTGGCACAGCTCTCGACCACGCGCCGAGGTTTCCACTGGGTGATGTCGCTGGGTGCGCCGCGGGGCCTGCCACCGGCCTTCGTCAACCGCATGTACGACGACATGGACTGGGGCACGAAGCGCGCCATCCTCAAGCTCTACCGCGCCACGGGCGACCTGGCGCAGCGCAGCCAGACGCTGTCGGCCATGCTCGCGCCGATCCGTCCACCGACCCTGGTGGTGTGGGGCGCCGCCGACCCCTACCTGCCCGCGCGCCTGGCCGAGCAGCAAAAGGAAACCTTCCCTGGCGCCCAGGTGGTGATGCTGCCCGACAGCGGCCACTTCCCCTTTGCCGACAACCCGCAGGCGGTGGCACAAGCCGTGGTGCCCTTCCTGCAGGCACAGCTCACCCGGCAGGGGCTGGCCGCGCAAAGCCAAGTTCAGGCACGCACGGGCACGGCCTGAGACCTGCCTCTGACGCTGACCGACAAGCTGTCGGCGCACGGCCTCGCTGGAACATGCTCAGCACCCGTCGGTGCGGGTCACGATGTTCGGGATGCCGCCATCGACCTCGGGTGCGCTGTAGCGCACGGCACAGGCCGTCGCCTCAGGGGCGTCGGCGCGCATGAACAAGGTGTCGTCACCCAAGTGCTGGACGGTGAAGCCCGACAGTTGCAAGGCCGCCACGATGCCTTCATGGTGACCGCCCATGGGATACCCACGGTGCAGGCGCACCGGCTGCGCGCTGACCTGCACCACGCCCTGGCCAGACCGGTGGGCGCAACTGGGCTGCACCACGCATTGGGCATGCACCAGGTTGCTGGCCGAATGCACCGCACCCGACAAGCCCTGGATGACGGACACCCGCGCCTCCGTGCCCAGTTGAACCAATTGCGGCATGGCCGATGCGACCACCGTGCCCATGATGGTCAGCGAACACAAGGTCTCGATGAGGGACATGCCGCGCTGCGGCTGCGCGGCAAAACGAGCTGGACGGCCAAGATGGCCTCTGCGAAGGAACACGACGACACTCCCTGTGTGCTCTGTGCCGGCACATGCGGGCTCTCGGGGCCCGACTGGTTGACCGGCATCGCTAGGCAGTGTGGCAAAGCCTGCCACTCGAGGGAATCCCTGAAGCGCGGGAGGCGCCGGCATCCTCGTTTTCTGCATGCCCTCATGCCAATGTCATGCATGGGCTGCGCAGGCGCGATCTCTGCATTGGACGCCTGATCGCTGCAGCAGCACAGTCCGAGAAGCAACGCGCACATGCGCCAGCCTCTCGACATGACACACCCTGACACCGACCCCACCCAAGCCTCCGGCTGGAACCTGCCCCATGTGGTGAAGGCCTTGCGCGAGTCGCGTGAGGTGTCACACCGCGTGCGCCACCAGGGTCGCCTGCGCGAGTTGCCCTCGCGCGAGGTGCTGACCCACATCATGCAAGGCCTGTCGGCCGCCCTGTTCCCCACGCACTACGGCCGCCCGGACCTCAACGACGAGAGCATCGACTTTTTCGTCGGCCACACCCTGCACGACACCCTGGGCATGCTGAACGACCATGTGCGGCGCGCGCTGATGTTCAACGCCACGGCCGATGCGAGCCAGGATGCCGACCTGGGGCCACGCGCGGTGGCCATCGTGCGGGCGCTGGCCGAGGAACTGCCCGACATCCGCGGTGCGCTGTTCAGCGACTTGCAGGCCGCCTGGCAAGGCGACCCGGCGGCCACGGGCATGTCGGAGATCCTGCTGTGCTACCCGGGCATCACGGCCATCGTGCACCACCGCATCGCGCACGCCTTGCTGCGCCTGGGCACGCCGCTGCTGGCGCGGCTGATCGCCGACATCGCCCACGCCCGCACGGGCATCGACATCCACCCGGGCGCGCAGATCGGCCGTGGCTTCTTCATCGACCACGGCACGGGCGTGGTCATCGGCGAGACCTGCGTGATCGGCGAGAACGTGCGCCTCTACCAGGCCGTGACGCTGGGCGCCAAGCGCTTCCCCGCCGATGAGAACGGCCACCTGCTCAAGGGCCAGGTGCGCCACCCCATCGTCGAGGACGACGTGGTGATCTACGCCGGCGCCACGGTGCTGGGTCGCATCACGATCGGCCGCGGTTCGACCATCGGCGGCAACGTCTGGCTCACGCAGAGCGTGCCGCCCCACAGCAACGTCAGCCAGGCGCTGAGCCGCCAGAGCTGACACCTTCCCACCTCAACTTCCCACCACCACGGAGAAACGGCCCATGGCCAACAACCACGAAAACAGCACCGCCCTGGGCGACATCGCCGCGCGGCAACTTGCCATCGCCACCCGCACCGTGCCGCAGATGGGCACGATCACGCCGCGCTGGCTGACCCACCTGCTGCAGTGGGTCCCGGTCGAGGCCGGCATCTACCGCGTCAACAAGGTCAAGGACGCGTCCAGCGTGACGGTGGACTGTTCGGGCCGCGACGAGCGCGAACTGCCGCAGACCTTCGTCGACTACATCGAGAACCCGCGCGAGTACCTGCTGTCGGCCGTGAACACGGTGCTGGACGTGCACACCCGCGTGTCGGACCTGTACTCCAAGCCCTACAACCAGATCGCCGAGCAGCTGCGCCTGACCATCGAGACCATCAAGGAGCGCCAGGAAGCCGAGCTGATCAACAACAAGGAATACGGCCTGCTCAACAGCATCGCGCCGCACCAGCACATCAAGACCCGCACCGGCGCGCCCACGCCCGACGACCTCGACGAGCTGCTGAGCAAGGTGTGGAAGGAGCCCGGTTTCTTCCTGGCCCACCCGCTGGCCATCACCGCCTTTGGCCGCGAGTGCACCCGCCGTGGCGTGCCCCCGCCCACGGTGTCGCTGTTCGGCTCGCAGTTCATCACCTGGCGCGGCATCCCGCTGATCCCGTGCGACAAGATCCAGATCGAGGACAACAAGACCAAGATCCTGCTGATCCGCACGGGCGAAAGCCGCCAGGGCGTGGTGGGCCTGTACCAGCCTGACCTGCCGGGCGCCCAAAGCCCCGGCCTGGCCGTGCGCTTCATGGGCATCAACCACAAGGCCATCGCGTCCTACCTGGTGTCGCTGTACTGCTCGCTGGCGGTGCTGACCGACGATGCCATCGCGGTGCTCGAAAACGTTGA
>CAIQIL010000561.1 GCA_903871865.1 uncultured Burkholderiales bacterium | reverse complement strand
TGCCCCGGCGGCGACTTCTGCGCTCTGGCCAATGCACGCTCGATTCCGATCGCCAATGACCTGATCGAGCGCTATCAGGATCTGGACGAGCTGTACGACATCGGCGACATCGACCTGCACATCTCCGGCTGCATCAACTCCTGCGGCCACCACCACAGCGGCCACATCGGCATCCTGGGCGTGGACAAGGACGGCAGCGAGTGGTACCAGGTGACCCTGGGCGGCTCGGACGGCTCCCACCACGCACCGGCCTCGGTGGCTGGCAAGGTGATCGGCCCCTCGTTCGCGGCCGATGAGGTCACCGACGTGATCGAAGCCGTGATCGACACCTACCGCGCGCAGCGCGCCGCGAACGAGAAGTTCATCGACACCGTGCAACGCGTGGGCCTGGACCCGTTCAAGAGCGCGGCCAATGCCGTTCGCCGCACGACGGCCAAAGCCGCCTGATCGCCCACGCCCCCGAGAGGACTGACCCCATGAAATTCATCGACACCCCTCGCGACCAGTGGCACACCGTTGGCGGTGAAGACGGCCCGATGTCGCACCCGCCCATCAAATCCCACAGCCTGCTGACGCTGGGCCAATGGCATGCCGTGCGCGAGCAGTGGCCCGCCAAGGGCAGCGAAGGCTACAAGCCCGTGGGCGTGATCCTGCCGAACGACAGCGACATCGAGGTGCTGGAGCAAGACCTCGCCAAGCTGGACCTCGTCGTGCTGCAGTTCCCCAAGTGGACCGACGGCCGCGCCTACAGCCAGGCCCGCATCCTGCGCGCCCGCTACCGCTTCGGCGGCGAAGTGCGCGCCACCGGCGACGTGCTCGTGGACATGATGCCCCTGCTGGCGCGCACCGGCTTCGACGCCGTGGCTCTGCGCGGCGACCAGGACCGCGCCACGGCAGAACGCACGCTGGGTTTCTTCGCAGCGCGTGGCCACTACCAGGGCGATGTGCAGGAGCACCAGCCTGTGTTCGGCCGCGCAGCCTGATCTTCGCCAGAAGGAGCACGCCATGAGTGAAGTTTCATCCCTGTTCGGCGGCCCTGCCCCCGCCGGGTCGGCCATCACGCTGTACGCCCACGCTAGCCCCGATTACGCCGCCAAGGTGCACGCGACCATCGAGCTGCTCAAGGCCGCCGCCTTCGAGCACGCCGACAAGGTCGTGCAAGCCACCAGCCTGGGCGTGGAAGACATGGTCGTGACCGACCTGATCGCGCGCCACCGCCTGCCCATTGCCATCGGCACGCTGGAGACCGGCATGCTGAACCCCGAGACGGCCTCGCTGATCGGCACCATCGAGACGCACTATGCCGACGCTGGCATCCACGTCGAGGTGTACAAGCCGGTGGCCGATGCCGTGATCGAGTTCGTGCAGAAGAACGGCGAAAAGGCCATGTACGAGAGCATCGACCTGCGCAAGGCCTGCTGCGGCATCCGCAAGCTCGAACCCTTGAGCCGCATGCTGGCCGAACGCAGCGCCTGGATCACCGGACTGCGCCGCGAGCAATCGAACAACCGTGGCGACATGGCCGCGCGCGAATCGGACGACAAGGGCCGCGCCAAGTTCAACCCCATGATCGACTGGACCTGGGGCGATGTGTGGCACTACGTGTCGGTGAACCACGTGCCCTACAACCCACTGCACGACCAGTTCATGCCCAGCATCGGCTGCGCGCCCTGCACGCGCGCCATCGCGGTGGGCGAGGACTTCCGCGCCGGCCGCTGGTGGTGGGAAGACGAAAAGGCCAAGGAATGCGGCCTGCACGTCCACAAGTGAATTCAAGAGCGAGAAAACAATGAATGATGTGAACCAACTGCTGGCGGATGTGGACCACCGCCACCTGGATGCGCTGGAAGAAGAAGCCATCTTCATCCTGCGCGAAGTCGCGGCCAGCTTCGAGCGACCGGGCCTGCTGTTCTCCAGCGGCAAGGACTCCTGCGTGGTGCTGCAACTGGCCGAAAAGGCCTTCAAGATGAAGAACCCGGCCACGGGCAAGCTGGAAGGCAAGCTGCCCTTCCCGCTGGTGCACGTGGACACCGGCCACAACTTCCCGGAAGTGATCACCTTCCGCGAACAGCGCGTGGCCGAAATCGGTGAGCGCCTGATCGTGGCGCACATGGACGAGTCCATCAAGAAGGGCACCGTGCGCCTGTCCCACCCGCTGGAGTCGCGCAACGGCCACCAGACCGTGACCCTGCTCGAAGCCATCGAAGACAACCGCTTCGACTGCCTGATCGGTGGCGCCCGCCGCGACGAAGAGAAGGCCCGCGCCAAGGAGCGCATCTTCTCGCACCGCGACAGCTTCGGCCAGTGGCAGCCCAAGGAGCAGCGCCCTGAGCTGTGGAACCTGTTCAACACCCGCATCAAGCCGGGCGAGCACTTCCGCGCCTTCCCCATCAGCAACTGGACCGAACTCGACGTGTGGCTCTACATCGCCCGCGAGAACATCCCGCTGCCCAACATCTATTTCAAGCACGCCCGCCAGGTGATCCGCCGCAAGGGCCTGCTGGTGCCGCTGACCGACGTGACCCCGGCGCTCGAAGGCGAAACGATCGAAACCGTGGACGTGCGCTTCCGCACCGTGGGCGACATGACCTGCACCTGCCCGGTCGAGTCTGACGCCGCCAACCCGGCCGACATCGTCGCCGAGACCCTGCACGTGACCGTGAGCGAGCGTGGCGCCACCCGCATGGACGACCGCACGTCCGAGGCCTCGATGGAGCGCCGCAAGAAGGAAGGTTATTTCTGATGAGCAACCAAGAACAAGTCCAAGTGTCCCACTGCGAAGCTGGCGAAGAAATCGCGCACAAGGCCCTGCGCTTCCTGACCGCAGGCAGCGTTGACGACGGCAAGAGCACCCTGATCGGCCGCCTGCTGTTCGACAGCCGCGCCATCCTGGCCGACCAGCTGGACGCGCTGGAAAAGCGTGCCGCCGGCGCGCCCATCGACCTGTCCCTGCTGACCGATGGCCTGGAAGCCGAGCGCGAGCAAGGCATCACCATCGACGTGGCCTACCGCTACTTCGCCACCAAGACGCGCAAGTTCATCATCGCCGACGCGCCCGGCCACGAGCAATACACCCGCAACATGGTGACGGCTGCTGCCGGCTCTGACGCCGCCGTGGTGCTGGT
>CAIQIL010000560.1 GCA_903871865.1 uncultured Burkholderiales bacterium | reverse complement strand
TGGCCTGATCGGGCCCAACGGCGCAGGCAAGACCACCTTCTTCAACACCATCACCGGCCTGGTGCCCAGCGACACGGGCCGCTTCGCGCTGGCCGGGCGCGCCTACCAGCCCACGGCGGTGCACCAGGTGGCGCAGGCCGGCATCGCGCGGACCTTCCAGAACATCCGCCTGTTCGCCGACATGAACGCGCTCGACAACGTCCGCGTGGGCCGCCATGTGCGCACGCAAGTGGCCTGGTGGCAGGCGGTGCTGCGCACGAAAGCCTTCCTGCACGAGGAGATGCTGATCGAGCGCGACGCCCGTGCCCTGCTCGATTTCGTCGGTCTGGGCGGCCAGGCGATGCAGACGGCGCGCACCCTGAGCTATGGCGACCAGCGCCGCCTGGAAATCGCCCGGGCCCTGGCCACCGAGCCGAAGCTGCTGGCCCTGGACGAGCCCGCCGCCGGCATGAACGCGACCGAGAAGGGCGCCTTGCGCGAACTCATCGAGCGCATCCGCCAGCAGGGCCGCGCGGTGCTGCTCATCGAGCACGACGTCAAGCTGGTGATGGGCCTGTGCGACCACGTCACCGTGCTGGACCAGGGCCGGGTGATCGCCAGCGGCACGCCCGCCGAGGTGCAGCGCGACCCCGCCGTGATCGCGGCCTACCTGGGCACGGGAGCCCACGCATGAACGCCATGGACACAAGCGCGCCTTTGCTGGCACCGTTGCTGGAACTCCGCGACGTGCGCATCGCCTACGGCGGCATCCAGGCCGTCAAGGGCCTGAACCTGCACCTGAACGCGGGCGAGCTGGTCAGCCTGATCGGCGCCAATGGCGCGGGCAAGAGCACCACGCTCAAGGCCATCTGCGGCCTGCTGGCGCCCAGCAGCGGCGAGGTGCGCTACCTGGGCCAGGCGGTGCACGCCCAGGGCCCGTGGGAGCTGGTGGCCCAGGGCCTGGTGATGGTGCCCGAGGGCCGCGGCATCTTCGCGCGCATGAGCATCGACGAGAACCTGCGCATGGGCGCCTACCTGCGCCGCGACGGCGAGGTCGAGGCCGACATCGCCTCGGTCTACCAGCGCTTCCCGCGCCTGAAAGAGCGCCACCGCCAGCTGGCCGGGACGCTCTCGGGCGGCGAGCAGCAGATGCTGGCCATGGGCCGCGCCCTGCTGGCCCGCCCCAAGCTGCTGCTGCTGGACGAGCCCACCATGGGCCTGGCGCCGCTCATCGTGGACCAGATCTTCGAGGTGGTGCGCGACGTGCACCGCCAGGGCGTGACGGTGCTGCTGGTCGAGCAAAACGCCCAGCGTGCGCTGGAGATGGCCGACCGCGCCTACGTGCTCGACTCGGGCGAGCTGGTGCTGCAGGGCCCGGCGCGCGAGCTGCTGAGCGACGCGCGGGTGCAGGCGGCTTACCTGGGCGCTTGAGCGGCGCTGAAGGCGCCGTCTTTGCCGCGCAAAGTGGCATCCATGCCGCGCAAAGTGGCACCCATGCCGCCCAAAGCGGCAGCGATGCCCCGAAAAGGGGCGGCGTCCTCGCTTTTGGCGACAAGTGACTCGCTTTTCGCGACAGCGATGTCGCTTTTTGCGACAACGGACTCGCTTTTCACGACAACGGACTCGCTTTTTGCGACAACGGTGCCGCAAAAAGCGGCAGCCATGCCCCGAAAAGGGGCGGCTGTGTCGCGAAAAGCGAGTCCGTTGTCGCGAAAAGCGACACGGGTGCCGCTGAAAGCGGGAACGGTGCCGGTCACAGCGGCAACAGCCCCCCGCCATTCGCGGGGGCCGGGCCGATCCGCGCGCCGTGCCACCCGGGCCCGGTCACCGGCCTGCCTGACAATGCCCACATGACCGCCATCCGCCGCTCCCGCCGCATCCTCATCGCCTGGTTGATCACCTACGCCGTCCTCGGCCTGCTGGGCGGCCTCATCGGCATCGGCCAGCGCGACGAGCAGGCTTTCAGCTTCATCGCCGGCGTGCCGACCATGGTCTTCATCTACCTGTGGTGCCGCGCCGAATCGCTGGAGCGCGGCGCGATGCCACGCTCGGGCCTGACGATGTTCGCCGTCCTGGTCGCGCCGCTGGGCGTGCCCTTGTACCTGTGGTGCACGCGGGCCACGGCGGGGGCGGCGCTCAAGGCCATCGGGGGGTCGCTGGGCTTTTACCTGCTGGCGTCGGTGGTACTCGCCGGGGCCGAGGAGCTGGGCACGGCCTTGCGCTAGGCTGCAG
Organism: uncultured Burkholderiales bacterium; assembly: GCA_903871865.1. Classification (GTDB taxonomy): domain Bacteria; phylum Pseudomonadota; class Gammaproteobacteria; order Burkholderiales; family Burkholderiaceae_C; genus Aquabacterium. The sequence continues at coordinate 562 of CAIQIL010000560.1, read as the reverse complement.
GCCTTGTCACCGCGGAGCCTTCCCTTGTTGTCTCGCACCCACCGCCCACTGCGCACCCACCTGGCCCTGTCCGGGGCGCTCACCCTGTCGATGTCGATGTCGATGTGCCTGTCGATGTTGTCGCCCTGGTCTGCGCATGCGGCCGCTGGCCAGGCTGCCGCCGCCACTGCGCCTTTCACCGGCCCCGACCTCAGCGGCGTTTACGACTGCACCGGCCAGGACCACCTCGAAGGCCCGTACACCGCGACCGCCACCTTCAAGCTGGTGCCAGCCCAAAGCACCGGCCGCTTCGGTGCCTACCTGTTCACGCTGGACGTGCCGGGCTACGGCAGCTACCCCGGCCACGCCTCGGTTCGCGGCACGGACGCCGCCATCCACTTCGCCCTGAGCGACCCCAGCACGAAGGACTTCGGCACGGGCATCGCCGCGTTCAAGAAGAACGCCAAAGGCAAGTGGACCTTCGCCAAGCATTACTTCGAGCCCGAGTTCAAGGGTGGCAATTTCGGCGACGAGCACTGCGTGCAGCGATGAGCACGCCGGGCCTGTCGCCGTCCGACGCTTT
>CAIQIL010000559.1 GCA_903871865.1 uncultured Burkholderiales bacterium | reverse complement strand
GTGAATGTATTGACTGTTCATCTGCTCTACAGGATGTCGGAATGGGCAGAAATATTGAAGGATAAAAATGGCGGCAACTAATGCCGTAGTTGCCCGCGCCAAACGAGCCATTGAGCGTGACGGTGAACTTCGGCACGCGCGCATTGGCCACGGCCTGGATCATCTTGGAGCCGTGCTTGATGGCGCCGCCGTGTTCGGCCGCCGCGCCCACCATGTAGCCCGTCGTGTTCTGCAGGAAGACCAGCGGCGTGCCGGACTGGTCGCACAGCTGGATGAACTGCGCCGCCTTGGTCGAGCCCTGCGGCTGGATGGGGCCGTTGTTGCCGATGATGCCCACGAGGTGGCCGTGGATGCGGGCGTGGCCGCACAGCGTCTCGCTGCCGTAGTTGGCCTTGAACTCCAGGAAGTCGGAGCCATCGACGATGCGGGCGATGACCTCGCGGCTGTCGAAGGGCTCGCGGTCGTCGGCCGGGATGCAGCCCATCAGCTCTTCTTCGGCGTACAGGGGCGCGGCGATGGCGGCTTGTCCGCGCGCGTTGTCATCCACGCAATCCCAGTTCAGCTTGTCCACCAGCTCGCGCGTCAGGGCGATGGCGTGGGCGTCGTTGTCGGCCAGGTACTCGCCCAGGCCGGTCACGCTGGCGTGCATCTCGGCGCCGCCCAGGTCTTCGTCGGTGGCATCTTCGCCGATGGCGGCCTTCACCAGCGGCGGGCCGGCCAGGTAGATGCTGCTGCGGCCCTTGACCAGCACCACGTAGTCCGACAGGCCGGGCAGGTAGGCGCCACCGGCGGTGCTGGAGCCGTGCACCACCGCGATCTGCGGGATGCCCATGGCCGACATGCGCGCCTGGTTGGCGAAGCTCTTGCCGCCTTCCACGAAGATGTCGGCCTGGTACATGAGGTTGGCGCCGCCGCTCTCGACCAGGCCGATGAGGGGCAGCTTGTTCTCGCGGGCGATTTCTTGCGCACGCAGCGCCTTCTTCAAGCCCATGGGCGAGACCGTGCCGCCCTTGAGCGCCGAGTCCGAGGCCGTGACCAGGCAGCGCTTGCCCGCCACCACGCCGATGCCGATGACGGTGCCGCCGCCCAGCACGCTTTTCTTGCCGTCGTCATCGTGCATGCCGAGGCCGGCCAGGGTGGACAGCTCCAGGAAGGGCGTGCCACGGTCGATCAGGCGGGCCACGCGCTCGCGGGGCAGCAACTGGCCGCGCTGGTCGAACTTGGGGCGTTTCTCGGCCGAGCCGTCGCGCACCAGGGCTTCGAGGGCGCGCACCTGCTCCAGGCGCTCGTGCATGCGGGCGGCGTTGGTCTGGAAGGGCGCCGACTTGGGCGTGAGGGCGGAGCGCAGGGCAGGCATCTTGAGGCGGGTCCTTGGGTGAGGCCTTGCCACTGTAGTGGTGCTTGACGTTAACGTCAACAAGATGCTGATTGGGTGAACTACCTATGTGAAGGGGCAGGCGTCGCCCTTAGCCTTTCACGAGCTCATGGCATGGCGGCGCATGGCCCCTCCGCTGGCGTTCGTGACTTACCATGCGCGTCAGGCAAATGACGGCACCCCGCGACAGGGGCAAGCCGCGCTCACAGGACAAAGCACGAAGCACGAGGCAAGCAGTGAAATCGAAAGCAGAACAAGGGTTGGGCAAGGATGCCGGTGTGGCGGGTGACGTGTCATTGAGCCTGCCGCCTTCCTGGGCCCTGGAAGACCACGACGAGCGCGACACCGACGCGCTCATGGGCATCGCCGAGGTGTGCGAGCGCTACCAGGTCTCGCCGCGCGCGCTGCGTTTTTACGAGACCAAGGGCCTGCTGGCGCCTCGGCGCATCAACGGCACGCGGGTCTACAGCCAAGTCGACCGGGCCCGGCTGATGCGCATCCTGCGTGCCAAGTCACTGGG
>CAIQIL010000558.1 GCA_903871865.1 uncultured Burkholderiales bacterium | reverse complement strand
TGATTACAACCAATACGAAGTTGAAGCTGAAAACATGGGCGATTCGTTGAATTACCTCGAAGACGGCATGGCCGTTGAAGTGGTGTTCTATGACGGCAAGGCCATTTCGGTCGAATTGCCCACCAGCGTCGAACGCGAAATCACCTGGACTGAACCCGCCGTCAAGGGCGACACCTCCGGCAAGGTCATGAAGCCTGCCCGCGTGGTCGGCACCGGTTTCGAGATCCCCGTGCCTTCCTTCGTGGAAAGCGGCGACAAGATCGAAATCGACACCCGCACCCACGAGTACAAGAAGCGCGTCTGATCACGCACGGTTGATCTGCGGATCCGACCTGCACAAGGACATTCAAAAAGGACACCGGCGGGTGTCCTTTTTTCTGCCCAAGCGCCACGATGTCCCGCCCAGCCCGCATCCCCTTGGCCACCCGCGATGGTGTCAGCGCCAGCACGGTGGCTGCGCCGGACGGCCCCTGGGCCACGGTGCTGGCCTTCCTTGCTGAGCGCATCCCTGCCGTCAGCCGCGAAGACTGGGCGCAACGCATGGCCCGAGGCGACGTGCTGGACGCACAAGGCCAGCCCGTGCCACCCGACGCGCCCTACCGTGCGCAAACGCGGCTGCACTACTGGCGCAGCCTGCCTTTCGAACACCGCATCCCTTTCGAGGAAACCATCGTCTTTCAGGACGCGTTCCTCGTGGTGGCCGACAAGCCCCACTTCCTGCCAGTGACGCCCAAAGGCCGCTACCTGCACGAGACCCTGCTGGTGCGGCTGAAAAAACGCACAGGCATCGACACCCTGGTGCCCATGCACCGCATCGACCGCGAAACCGCGGGCCTGGTCGTGTTCACGGTGCAGCCGCACACGCGCAACGCCTACCAAGGCCTGCTGCGTGACCTGCAGGTGCACAAGACCTACGAGGCCATTGCGCCATGGCGCGAAGGGCTGACATGGCCGCATCGCCGCATCAGCCGGCTGGCGGAAAGCCCGCACTTCATGGCCATGCACGAGGTGGACGGACCGCCCAATGCGGACACCTTGATCGAGGTGATGGCGGTGTCTGACGTGCCTGCTGGCCCACGCCTGGCACGTTACCGGCTCACGCCCCGCACCGGCCAGAAGCACCAGTTGCGGGCGCACATGAACGCGCTCGGCCTGCCCATCCTGGGCGACCAGATCTACCCGGAGCTGCTGCCGGCCTTGCCGCCTGAGCAAGCGCCCGACTTCAGCCGACCGCTGCAGCTGCTGGCCAAATCATTGCGCTTCACCGACCCGATCACCGGAGAGGCCCGGGCCTTCGAGAGCCTCCGCAGCCTGAATCTGCCCGATGGGCTTGCGGCTTTCCCTCAGCCCTGCGCCTTGGGCCTGCCGACCACGCCCAGGTAAACGACGCCCAGGCCCGCGGCCAGGGCCACGGCCAGTGCGCCCCAGGCGGCCAGGGGCACGCTGTCGCGCAAGAGGTTGGCGCTCGTGGCCACGGGCAGCTTCACGCTGATCAGGCCCACGGGCTGCCCCGCCTTGTAGCCAAAACCACCGCCACCATTGAATTGCTGGTTCGCCCGCAGGAACTCCGGGGCTTTCTCCGGCGTGTCGTGGCAGCGCAGGCAAGACGACTGCGCCACAACGGCACGGGCGTACAGCAAGTGGCCGCCCTCGACCTTCCAGTACTCCTGGCCGGCCTTGGGCTGGGCCAGGGGCAAGGCTGCGGCGGTGGGTGTGGGCTGCGCGCCTGTGCCACCCGTGCCACCCGTGCGCAAGAAAGCCGATTGCAGCGCGTCCAGCGCTTCGATCTCGAACGCATTGGGCGCATTGTTGCGGTTGAGCACCGTGCGCGCCGTCAGGCGGTACTGCGCACGGCTGCCAGAGGCCAACAGCGTGTCGGCCACCTCGCGCTGGACCAGGGCTGGGTTCTTCCAGTGGTAAGCCTCGACGCGCTCCATGGCACCGCGCTCGTCCTGGCGGTGCTCGCTGCGCGAACCCTGCAGCACACCGGCGTCATCGTCCGTGCCGGCGTACACCGAGCGTGTCAGGAAGCTGCCCGGCAAGGCCGCCGATGCACCTTGCGTGCGGGCGTGCACGCCGCCGTACTGCGAGGCCCAGCGCCCCACCGTTTCGGCCATGTCGGCCACGATGCGGCCTTCGTTCACCGAGCGCGACAGCAGCAGCGCATCGCCGGTCAGCCACGCGGCCGTGCCGAGCGCACACACCAGCAGCGCCACCAGCGCCCCCATGAGGACGGCACGCCCTCCGCTTGTTTCTTGATCAGCCATGATGGATCGGCCCGAAGGCCTTGCAGTTGGAATCGGTTGCGTCCGGGTCAGACGCCGTCGGCATTGCGCACGGCCATGACCTCGCCCATGCGGATGCCTCGACCAGCACACCACGCTGCAGGCCAGATCATGGGCCCGGCAGGCCACAGCATGACGACCGTAGAACCGAGCAAAAACCGGCCCATTTCTTCGCCTTGGCGCAGGGTGATGTCCTGGCCGTCGTAGCGCCACTCGCGCACCTCGCCGGGGCGCGGCGGGTTGACTTGGCCGTGCCACACGGTGGCCATGCTGCCCACGATGGTGGCGCCCACCAGGGTCAGGATCATCGGGCCCTGCGGCGTCTCGAACAGGCAGACCACCCGCTCGTTGCGCGCGAACAGGCCGGGCACGCCGCGGGCCGTGGCCGGGTTCACCGAGAACAACTCGCCCGGCACATGCACCATGCGCAGCAGGCGGCCATCGCAGGGCATGTGGATGCGGTGGTAGTCCTTCGGGCTGAGGTAGAGCGTGGCGAAATGGCCATTCTCGAACTGCGCGGCCAGGTCGCGGTCACCGCCGACCAGCGCGGTGGTGGCATAGCTGTGACCCTTGGCCTGGAAGACCTGGTCACGCTCGATGCGGCCAAACTGGCTGATGGCCCCATCGACGGGCGAGACCCAATCGGCCTGCGCCAGCGGGCGCGCACCGGCCTTCAAAGGCCGCGTGAAGAATTCGTTGAAGCTGGCATACGCGGCCGGGTCAGGCTGGGCCGCCTCGGCCATGTTGACGCCATAGCGCCCGATGAACCAGCGGATGAACGCGGTGGTCAAGGCACCGCCCCGCGCCGCGGCGCCCCATCAGGCCAGCTCAGTCAAAGCCCGCTTGGGCAAGACGTGTTGCAAGCCCACGAACAGGCGCTCGGACAGCGGCACGGCCGCGGCGACATCAGGAGTAATACGATCTGACACAAGGCCTTCCAGCAATGCCGTGGCACCACACCACGGCCTTCGTGCACGATGCACATCGGCAACACGCCGCGCCACCACCACACGACCCGCGATTGTAGGGTGCACCCCTGGGCTGGCATCGGGTGAGAATGGCGCTCAGATGCGGGATGGCAGACGCACATCCACCCCACCGTCACACCCCCGACCATCGCCCCAACCCGGAGCCCTGCATGCGCCCTGCCCCACGTTCACCGTCCCGCCGGCCCCTCGCACACGCTGCGGCGCTGGCGTCACTGTTGGCGTTTGTCGCGCCTGCCCATGCCGCCGAGAAGTTCACCTTCCTGACCGACTGGTACGCCCAGGCCGAGCACGGCGGCTACTACCAGGCACAAGCCACCGGCCTGTACGCCAAGGCCGGCCTGGACGTGACGATCAAAATGGGCGGACCGCAGGTCAACCTGATGCAGTTGCTCGTGGCCGGCCAGGCCGACTGCATCATGGGCTTCGACAACCAGACCCTCAAAGCCTGGGAGCAAGGCATCCAGGCGGTCAGCGTGGCCGCGGCTTTCCAGAAAGACCCCGCCGTCCTCATCGCCCACCCCCAGGTGCAACGCATCGAAGACCTCAAGGGCCACACCATCCTCGTGGGCCAGGTCGGCCAAGTCACCTACTGGCCCTGGCTGAAATCGCGCTACGGCTTCACCGATGCGCAACTGCGCCCCTACACCTTCAACCTCCAGCCCTTCCTGGCCGACAAGTCGCTGGCGCAGCAGGGCTACCTGGCCTCCGAGCCCTACAGCATCGAAAAAACGGCCGGCTTCAAGCCCACGGTTTTCCTGTTGGCCGACCTGGGCTGGCCACCGTACGCCAACGCCGTGGTCTGCATGGCCGACACCCTGCAGCGCAAGCCCCAGCAGGTCAGCGCCTTCCTCAAGGCCTCCATGCAAGGCTGGAAAAGCTACCTGCAGGGCGACCCGTCGCCCGCCAATGCCTTGATCAAGAAGGACAACCCCAACATGCGGGATGACGTCATCGCCCAGGCCATCGCCAAGCTCAAGTCCGAAGGCGTGGTGCTGGGTGGCGATGCGGCCAAGCTGGGCATCGGCACCATCACCGATGCGCGCATGCAGAAAACCTACGACGTGATGGTCCAGCACAAGCTGCTCGACCCCAACAAGGTCGACCTGAAGAAGACCTACACCACCCGCTTCGTGCAAGACCTGAAGGTGATGCCCTGATCCAGCTCGACGCCGCCGGGCAGGTCTATCCCAACGGCCTGCGCGCCCTCCTGCCCATCGACCTGCGCATCCGCGAGGGCGAGTTCGTCTCGCTGCTGGGCCCTTCCGGCTGCGGCAAAAGCACCTTGCTGCGCATGATGGCCGGTCTGCTGAAGCCCACCTCGGGCGAGGTGCGCGTGCAAGGCCAGCCGCCGGCGTCTGCAGCGGCTCGGCAGAACCTGTCTTTCGTGTTCCAGGAACCCACGCTGATGCCCTGGGCCACGGTGGCCGCCAACGTGCGCCTGCCGCTGGACCTCGCCGGCGTGGCGCGCGCCGAAGCCGATGCGCGCGTCGCACAGGCCCTGGCCCAGGTCGGGCTGGACGGCTTCGGTGCGCAACGTCCGCGCGAGCTGTCGGGCGGCATGCAGATGCGGGTGTCGATCGCGCGGGGCCTGGTC
>CAIQIL010000557.1 GCA_903871865.1 uncultured Burkholderiales bacterium | reverse complement strand
CCATCACCTTGAAGCCCGGGGAGGCGCCGGCGGGCGCGGTCTCGCCCAACTCCTTCATGTGCTTCTTGGCGTCGGTCAGCAGGAACACCTTTTCGGCGATCTGGTTGTAGTTCACGTCGCCCTTGACGTAGGCCCAGCGCTTCATCTGCGTGAGCATCCACACCGCCATCGATTGCCATGGAATCGGATTGAAGTCGGCGCGGTCGGGCACGTTGCGCACATTGCCCAGGCCGTCGGCGAATTTGCCTGTGAGCACCTGCGTCAGCACGGCTTCGGGCTGGTTGAGGTACTCCTTGGGCGAGATCACCTTGGCGATCAGCTCGCGGTTCTTGGGCTGGCGCGCCATGGCAGCAGACGTGAGCACGGCACGGTACAGCGCTGCGAAGGTGTTGGGGTTCTGCTGGATGAATTCGGCGCTGGTGCCGAAGGCGCAGCAGGGGTGGCCGTCCCAGATGTCTTTGGTGAGCATGTGGATGAAGCCCACTTCCTCGAACACGGCGCGCTGGTTGAAGGGGTCGGGGCCGAGGTAGCCGTCGATGTTGCCGGCGCGCAGGTTGGCCACCATCTCGGGCGGCGGCACCACGCGGATCTGGATGTCCTTGTCGGGGTCCAGGCCCGCTTCGGCCACGTAGTAGCGCAGCAGGAAGTTGTGCATCGAGTACTCGAAGGGCACGGCGAACTTGAAGCCCTTCCAGTCCTTCGGGTCGCGCTTGTCCTTGTGCTTGACGTGCAGCGTGATGGCCTGGCCATTGGTGTTCTGGACCGTGGCCACGTGCATGGGCTTGGCCGTCGACCCCAGCCCCATCGTGATCGACAACGGCATGGGCGACAGGAAGTGCGTGGCGTCGACCTCCTTGTTGATCATGCGGTCGCGGATCAGCGCCCAGCCGGCGGTCTTCACCACGCTGACGTCCAGGCCCTGCTTTTTGTAGAAGCCCAAGGGGTGGGCCATGATCAGCGGCGTGGCGCAGGTGATGGGGATGAAGCCGATCTTGAGTTCCTTCTTCTCCAGCGGCGCGGCCTCCTGGGCCATGGCTTGCAGGCTGGCCATGGGCAACACGCTGGAGATGGCGGCCATGGCCGAGCCCTTGCCCACGGCGCGCAGGAAGCGGCGGCGCGTGGCCTCTTGCGGGAACAAGGCCTTGACCAGACTGGCCTCGATGTACTGCTGCGAATAGGCCTCGAAGTCAGGCGTCTCGCTGCGGCGGGTGAGCTCCTGCACGGCGCCGTGCTGATCAGGCGCGTGGTCGCCACCGCAGGCGCAGCTCAGGCGCAGCGGGCGGTCGGCGTCATACGGGTCGAAATGATCGGACGAGCGGGACATCGTGGGCTCCTGAGGGGCCCCACCGGACGGCGGTGGGCGATGTCTTCACTGTAGGCAGCGGGCGCTCGGCGCACCATCACGGGGTTTGTGATTCGCGTGTAGGGCTGGCCCTACAGCACCGCGCCAAAGCCGCGTCAGGCACTGACCAGCTGCTGGCGCACGGCGTACAGCGCCAGCTCCACGTCGTTGCGCGTGCCCGTCTTCTCCAGGATGCGCGCGCGGTAGGTGGACACGGTGTTCGACGACAGGCTGAGCGCCTGCGCGATCTGGCCCACACTCTGCCCCTCGGCCAGCAGGCGGAACACCTGGTGCTCGCGCTGCGACAGGCTTTCGTGCGGGGCCTGGGCACGCGGCTCGCTGACCGCGCTGGCCAGCAACTGCGACACCACGGGCGTGAGGTACACGCCGCCACTGGCCGCACGGCGCAAGGCCGCGGCGATGTCGTCGGGGTCGGCGCTCTTGTTGAGGTAGCCGGCCGCACCGGCACGGATGCAGCGCACGGCGAACTGCTTGTCGGGGTAAGTGCTGAGCATGAGCACCGGCAGCCCGGGCACCTCCGCCTTGATCTGCTTGAGCACTTCCAGGCCATCGCGGCCGGGCAGGGCGATGTCGAGCAGCACGACGTCCAGACGCGGCCCGTCGATGGGATCGAACCACTGCCGGATGAGCTGCATGGCTTCGGGGCCGTCCGCGGCCTCGGCCACCACGCCCACGCCCTCGTAGTCGCCGAGCACCTGGCGCAGGCCCTGGCGCACGATCAGGTGGTCGTCCACGATCATGACCTTGATCATGCCGCCCTCTCCTGGGGGAAGAGCATGTGGTCCTCGTCGCAGATGAGCGCATGGTGGAGCGGCATGCTGAGGATGACCTGCGTGCCCTGCCCCGGTTCGCTGCTGATCTGCAACCAGCCGCCGTGGTGGCCAGCGCGCTCGCGCATGCCCATCACGCCGTAGGCATCGGGCCGCTCGAAGGCGCTGGGCGGTGCGCCCCGGCCGTTGTCCTTCACCAGCAGGGTGAGGTCGCCCGGCGTGGCCCGCACGCGGATGGTGACCTCGCTGGCCTGGGCGTGGCGCGCCACGTTGCTGAGCATCTCCTGGAAGATGCGGAAGATGGCGGTGGCGTGGGCACCCTCGGGCGACGGCAGGCCAGGGTCGATGTCGATGGACCACTGGCTGCGCAACTCGCTGCTGTCGATGAAGTCCTGCACCTGCCACTCCAGCGTGGCCCACAGGCCCTGGTGGTCGAGGATCGAGGGGCGCAGGTCGGTGATGATGCGCCCGACGTTCTCGACCGCGTTGTCGATCAGGCCGCGCATGCCGTGGCACTTGCAGCGCAAGGTGGGTTCGTCGCTGACGCGCTTTTCCAGCCAGCTCACGTCCATCTTCAAGCCCACCAGCAGGCTGCCCAGCTCGT
>CAIQIL010000556.1 GCA_903871865.1 uncultured Burkholderiales bacterium | reverse complement strand
GTCACCGAAGCCTGCATCCGCTGCAAATACACAGACTGTGTGGACGTGTGCCCGGTGGACTGCTTCCGCGAGGGCCCCAACTTCCTGGTCATCGATCCCGACGAGTGCATCGACTGCGCCGTCTGCATCCCCGAGTGCCCGGTCAACGCCATCGTCCCCGAAGAGGACGTGCCCGGCAACCAACAGCAGTACATCCAGATCAACGCCGACCTTGCCAAGAACTGGCCGAGCATCACCAAGCGCAAGGCCGCGCTGCCAGATGCCGACGAGTGGAAGGACAAGACCGGCAAGCTGGACCAGCTGATCCGCTGAACCCATGATCCACACCGACGCCCTGGTCATCGGGGCGGGCCCGGTGGGCCTGTTCCAGGCCTTCCAGCTGGGCCTGCTCGGCCTGAGCGTCGAGGTCGTGGACGCCCTGCCCTTCGCGGGCGGCCAGTGCATGGCGCTCTACCCCGACAAGCCGATTTACGACGTGCCCGGCGTGCCTGTGTGCACCGGCCGTGAACTGACGCAGTCCCTGCTCCAGCAGGCGGCGCCTTTCCTGCCCCGGGCCGATGCGGGAAGCGCTCACGTGCACCAGCACCTCCACCTGGGCCAGCTGGTGCAAAGCCTCACAGCCACGGCCGATGGCGCCTGGACCGTCACCACCGATCGCGGCCTCGTGTTCCAGGCCCAATCCGTGCTGATCGCCGCGGGCGCCGGTGCCTTCCTGCCGCGGGGCCTGGGTGTGGCCGAGCTGGACGGCGCCATCAACGTCCACCACCACCTGACGGAAGACGACAGCGTGGCACCGCCCTGGGCCGGCCAACACCTCGTGGTGGCGGGTGGCGGCGAGGAAGCCCTGTCGGCGGTGCTGGCCATTGCGCAAGCAGCCCAACCAGCACACCGCCCATCGCGACTGACCTTGCTGCACCGCCGCGACGTCTTCCAGGCCGACGCTGCGCTGGAAGCCGCTGTGCGCGAGCTCATCCATCGAGGCAGCGTGCAGTTGGAGATCGGCTTGCCGCAATCGGCCGAATGCCACAGCGTCACCGAAGGCGATGCGGTCCAGGCACTGAGCCTGCTCGGTGCAGATGGCCAGACGCGCAGCCTGCCGCTGGACCACCTGCTCGTGCGCCTGGGCCTGAGCCCCAAGCTGGGCCCGCTCAGCACCTGGGGCATGGCGCTGGAGCGCAAACAGGTCAACGTGTCCACAGCGACGTTCGCCACCTCACTGCCCAGGGTGCACGCCGTGGGCGACATCAACACCTACCCGGGCAAAAAGCGCCTGCTGCTGTGCGGCTTCCACGAAGCCACGCTGGCCGCACACGCGCTGGCCGTCGAGCTGCGCCCCGACGCGCCTTCGCACCTGCTCTACACGACCACCAGCCCGGTGCTGCACCAACGCCTGGGCGTGTGAGCCCCCCGCCTGAACACCGGTTGAGCACTGTTTGCGCACCTTTTGTGCATCGTTTGTGCACCGTTTGCGCGCTGACACGGGCCGATGCACGCGCATCTGCGCTTTACAATCTGTGCTTGCTAGGGGTGCGGGCCCACGCCATGTGCGTGTTGCCCGCTGAGAGAGTCCCTTCGAACCTGACCGAGATCATCCTCGCGTAGGGAAGCCAGCCAAGACGCCGCCATGTGCCCGCCATGCCTTTGCGCATGGCCACCCGGTTTGCACGCGCCCTTCCTTGCGCGAGCCCCACTCCCTGACCGGGAGTGCGCTCACTGCGATGGAGTTTTTGCATGCGCCGTTCTTTGCCCCGCGACCTGTCCCGCCAGGCCCTCGCCCACCTTCGTCACATGGCCCCCGCCGTTCCCACCGCGCTGGCCTGTGCCGCTGCCGCTTGTGCCGCTCTGACAGCCACGTCGGCCCAGGCGCAAGAAGCGCCGAAGGACACCAGCACCAGCCTGCCCGCCATCACCGTCACCGCGCCGGCCGAGCGCCAAGGCCGCGCCAGCATCAGCGGCCTGGGTGACACGCCCGCCTGGCAAGCGCCCGTGCAGGCCAGCAGCTTCAGCCGCGAGGCCTTGCAGAACGCCCAGGTCACGCGCCTGGCCGACCTCACCAAGCTCGACGCCAGCACCACCGATTCGTACAACGCGGTCGGCTACTGGGACGCCCTGAGCATCCGCGGCTTCACACTGAGCAACGCCTACAACTGGCGCCGCGAAGGCCTGCCCATCAACGCCGAAACCCGCATCGCGCTGGACAACAAATCCGCCGTCGAGCTGTTCAAGGGCACCAGCGGCATGCAAGCGGGCGTGAGCTCGCCCGGCGGCCTGGTGAACCTGCTGGTCAAGCGCCCGGAAGGCCGTGTGCGCAGCGCGCTGTTCAGCGTGCAGGACTCCGGCGCCATCCTCGGTGCGATCGACCTGAGCGAGCGCTTTGGCCCAGCGCAGTCGCCCCAAGCGTTTGGCCTGCGCATCAATGCAGCGGCAGAGCGCCTGGCCACCCACATCGACCAGACCCGTGGCCGCCGCCAGTTGCTGGCCGTGGCGGGCGATTGGGTCGTGTCCCCAGACACCAAGCTGGAAGCCGAGTTCGAGCACAGCACGCACAGCCAGCCCAGCGCGCCGGGCTTCAGCCTGCTGGGCGACCGCCTGCCGTCCGCCAAAGACATCGACCCCGGCATCAACCTCAACCGCCAGCCCTGGACGCAGCCCGTGGTCTTCCGTGGCGACACCGCCACCCTGCGCTGGACCCAGGCCCTGGCAGCCGGATGGCGCAGCACCATGACCTATGGCGAGCAGCGCCTCAAGACCGATGACCGTGCGGCGTTCCCCTACGGCTGCAGCGCCAGTGGCGACTACACACGCTTCTGCAACGATGGCAGCTTCGACCTTGACGATTACCGCTCCAGCAACGAGCGCCGCACCACCCGCTCGCTGCTGGCCCAGGTCGATGGGCAGGTGGACACGGCCGGTGTGCGCCATGGCCTGAGCTTCAGCGTGCTGCGCAACCTGCATGCCACCCGCGTGGGCAATTCCGCCTTCAACTACGCAGGCACCGGCAACATCAGCGGCAACTTCGCACCCGTGGACCCGGCACCAGACTTGATCTCACCCGCCGCCACCCGCCGCGAACAAACGACCGAATTCAGCGCCCGCGACAGCCTGACGCTGACCGAAGCCACCCGTGCCTGGGTTGGCCTGCGCCACACCCGCCTGCACCGCGGCCTGACGCCCACCGACGGCAGCACCGGCGCCAGCCTGAACGACAACGTGACCACGCCCTGGGTGGCGCTGGGTCACACCATCGCGCCACAGACCCAGGCCTACATCAGCTGGGGCGAAGGGGTCGAGCTGATGTCGGTGCCCTTCTTCCACTACCCGGCGTATGCCAATGCAGGTGCGCCCCTGCCAACCATCAAGAGCCGCCAGACGGACATCGGCGTCAAGGGCCAAGGCGCCTGGTCCGGCTGGAACCTGCAGTGGGGCGTGAACGCCTTCCGCATCACCCGCCCGCAGGACACCGACGTCAACGGCGACTACGTGATCGACGGCAGCGCCCGCCACCAGGGCATCGAGGCCAGCTGGCAAGGCCGCCAAGGCGCCTGGGGCCTGTTCGGCAGCGCGATGGTGCTCGACGCCACGCGGCGCGGCAGCACGCAAGCCGGCGTGAACGGCCAGAGCCCCATCAACGTGCCCGACAGCGTGCTCAAGGCCTCGGGTAGCTACGCCTTCACGGCACCCGTGGCCGTGGTGGCCCAGCTTGACCTCGTCCACGAAGGCCGCCGCTGGGTGGACGCCGCCAACACCGTGCGCCTGCCCTCTTGGACGCGCACCGACCTGAGCGTGCGCCACACCCAGAGCATGGCGGCCGGCCAGGCCGTGACCTGGCGCCTGGGCGTGAGCAACCTGTTCGATGTGCAAGCCTGGCGCGAAGCATCGACCCTCAGCGGCCACACCTACCTGTTCCCGCTGATGGCACGCACCGTGACCGTGTCTGCGCAGCTGGATTTCTGAGCACGCAGGCGCGTGGGCTGGCAATGTGAATCCCTGTTGACACCGCCCCTGTTGCAGCGGCCCTACAAGCTGTTGCACGGCGCACAAAATGGCCGCTGACTTGATCCGTCACGAAAAAGAATGCTATAGTTGAGGTCTTGGTTGATGACGACGACGCAACAGCGAATTCAGCAACAATCAAACCGACATATTCCTCGATAGCTCAGTCGGTAGAGCGCCGGACTGTTAATCCGTAGGTCCCTGGTTCGAGCCCAGGTCGAGGAGCCAAATTCAGCGAAAGCCACCTTCGGGTGGCTTTTTGCTTTGTGGCCTCCACGGTGATCACAGTGCCAGGGTCTCCGCCGCCCCCGTGAGCAAGGCTTTGCTGAGGATGTGGTAACTGTCGGCATCGAAAGTGGCGCTCACGTGCTTCAACTGGCGTGCCGCCGCCAGCGTGCCCACGGTGCCCAGGTGACACCAGTTGCGCACGACGTGGATGTCTTGCCGTTCGCCGTCGCGCTCCAGCACCGCCACGGCGCCCTGGTGCGGCCAGATGGCCACACGGTGCGCCGCCAGAGCGTCCAAGAGGCGCGCGTGGTGGGCTTGCGCAGGCTCTGCGCCACAGCAGGCGCCCAGACAGCGCCTGATCTGGTGCCGAAAGCAGGGTCTCCCTGGGCTCAAGCGCTCCAGGCCCAGCAGGCCGCCGCACAGGCCATGCGCATCGGCCAGCTGGCGCAGATGTTCCTGGGCCGCGCGGGGGCTGCCAAACAGGCCGTAGAGCGGGCCTGCCTCGGCGGCGACGCTGACATCGGCCTCCCGCGCGGGCACGATGTCCGGGCGCTCGGCGGCAAAGCGCAGCGACCACAGCTGCCTCGACCGCCGCAGGCGCTGGTTGAACAGGGGGTGCTCGGCCTTGATCCGGGCCGACTCCAGCAGCAAAGCCCCGATCTCGCCGGCCGTGCGCTCGCAGCTGACGCGCACCGTCTGGCGCAGCATCGCGGCCTCGTCGGGTGCATTGAAATGGCTCATCACGCGGGCACGGATGTTCACGCTCTTGCCGATGTACAAGGGCAAGCCGCCGGACGCGCCATGGAAGGTGTACACGCCCGGCGCTGCGGGCAGGTCGGCCAGGCAAGGCCTCAGGTGCTCGGGGTAGGTGTGAGGAACGGGGTGACCCACGGTGGCAATGGCAGCGAGGGTGCCTGGTGAACAAGGGACGCCACCAGTTTACGAGGACGCGCGCAGTGCGGGCAGGCCGCGCTGCGCGGGGGCAGCACCCCAACCGCGTCAATCCAGCGTCAAGCACGGGCCACACGGCCACCACGGCGCTGCACGCAAAAGAAAGGCCCCGGCCGTGAGACCGGAGCCTGGGGAAATCGCCCAACGGATCGGGCCGAGCCCGCGCGGCAAACACCCATCTCAGTTCAACCTGACCTGGCCGGAGCCAGGCGACAGGGACCCGCGTTGGATCCACTGCCTGAGAGGCCTGACCCCATGTCCAGATGGCATGGGGTGATGGGCGCATGGCGCACTCGCGTGCAAGTGCTGCGTGGACTGGGTTGGCGCACAAGGCGAACAACCTGTTGGCATCCTAGCCAGCGCAAGCGCTGCCGGGGGCGTTTTCCTGTCTCGCTTGCACACGCGCACGCACATTCCGGCCTCTTGCGTGAATTGCGACCGCTTTGGGGGGTGATGCCGCCATGACCATCGACAATGCGCATGCACCGCATCATTTCAATCAATGTGCATGATTGTAGCGCGATCCTCACACTGTGAACCAAGGGCAAACCCGGCCCTCGTTCCCAGACTCCACGAAAGGATCGCACCATGAACTCGAACCGCACCGCCCAAGCCAAGTCCCTCAGCGCCACCCTGGCCCTGACCGCTTCCTTGCTGCTGGCTGCCGCACTGCCCCAGGCCCATGCCGAGGGATTCGACCTGCCCAAGCCGACCGCCTCGCAGCTCAGCCGCGCGGAAGTCATCGCCGACCTGCACCTGTGGCAGCGTGCCGGCGTGGACCGCTACGTCGAGGCCCAGCAATACGGCATGGAAACGCGCGAGTACCAAGCCGCCTTTGCCGAGTACCAGCGCCTGCGCAACGGCCCGGCTTTCGCCCAGGAAGTGGCCCGCGTCAAGGATGAGCAAGCCACGCAGCACGCTGGCCGCTGAACGCGCTTGGCGGGCCCGGTGGGCCTGCTGCCTCAAGGCAGCCGGTAGGTTTCGAGGTGGATGCTGGTCTCGGTGTGGCTGATGCCGCGGATGAGGCGCACACGTTCCATCACCTTGGACAGACCGACCAGGTTCTCGGCCCGCAGCTCGGCCAGCAGGTCCCAGCGGCCGTTGGTGTCGCTCAGGCGGGCGACACCCGGTTCGCCCAGCAGGCTGGCAATCACCGCACGGGCCGCGTTGCCTACGACGGCGATGCTCATCCAGGCGGTGATCTCGTCCGGGCTGGCATGGGGCCGCAAACGCACGGTGTAGCCCACGATCACGCCGGCATCCTCCAGCTTGCGGATGCGGTTGGTGACCGTGCCGCGCGACACCCCGAGCTTGTGCGCCAAGGTGGCCACGGTCATGCGGGCGTCTTGCCTCAACAGGGCGAGCAGTTGCTGGTCGGTGCCATCCATGTTGGCGATTTGACACTGTGGCCTGCCATTTTGGCAAGAGAGCCACCCAAAACGCACATTCCTGGCGATTGTCATTGACGTGCGGGCCGGCCACACTGGTGCTCATCTGCAGGAGCACGGCCATGGGACACGCCATCGTCACGCACTACCTCGGCGCGGCCGACGCCGCCCACATCGTCCAGCGGCTGGGGCTGGCGCATTGCCTGCGCGGCATGGCCGATGCCATCGAGGCCGATTTCCGCCGCTGGCCAGCCTTCGACAAATCGGCCCGCGTGGCCCACCACTCGGCCGGCGGCGTCATCGAGCTGATGCCGATTTCCGACGGCCAGGCCTACAGCTTCAAATACGTCAACGGCCACCCCGGCAACCACCGCCTGGGCCTGCCCACCGTGATGGCCTTTGGCGTGCTGGCCGATGTGGCCACGGGCGTGCCCGAGCTGCTCAGCGAACTGACCCTGACCACGGCCTTGCGCACCGCTGCGGTGTCGGCCGTGGCCGCGCGTGCCCTCGCCCGCCCCGACAGCCGCGTGATGGCGCTGATCGGCAATGGCGCGCAAAGCGAGTTCCAGGCCCTGGCCTTCCACCACCTGCTGGGCGTGCACACCCTGCGCCTGTTCGATGTGGACGCACTGGCCACGGCCAAACTGGTGCGCAACCTGGCCAACACGGGCTTGAGCGTGCAGGCCTGCCACAGCGCGGCAGACGCCCTGCGGGGCGCCGACATCGTCACCACGATCACGGCCGACAAGGCCAACGCCACCATCGTGACGGCCGACATGTTGCGCCCAGGCATGCACCTCAATGCCGTGGGCGGCGATTGCCCTGGCAAGACGGAACTGGCGCCCGAGGTGTTGCTGGCGGCCGATGTGTTCGTCGAGTACGCGCCGCAAACCCGCGTCGAGGGCGAGGTCCAGCAGATGCCGCCCGACTTCCCCGTGACCGAGCTGTGGCAGGTGCTGACGGGCCAGGCCCCTGGCCGCAGCCATTGCGACCAGGTCACCGTGTTCGACTCCGTCGGCTTTGCGCTGGAGGACTTCTCCGCCCTGCGCTTCATGCGAGACTGCGCCCAGCAGCTGGGCCTGCTGCGCACGCTGGCGCTGATGCCCGAGCTGGACGACCCGAAGGACCTGTTCGCGCTCTTGCGCGTGCCCGCCATCGCCCGAGTGCAAGCCGCATGAGCCCCCAAAGCCCCATGAGCCCCCCCCTCGCCGTCAGCCTCATCGGCGCCCCCACCGACGTCGGTGCCGGCCGCATCGGCGCACGCATGGGGCCGAGCGCCTTGCGCGTGGCGGGCATCGTCCAGGCCATCGCCGATTCCGGCATCGATGTGCGCGACTGCGGGGACCTCCACGGCCCCGACAACCCCGAGC
>CAIQIL010000555.1 GCA_903871865.1 uncultured Burkholderiales bacterium | reverse complement strand
GCCGACCGAACTGAGGCCACAGTTGCGCGAAGTCGAGCAACGTTTCGACGCCATCGGCAAGGACGTCGCGCGCTACCTCTACGCCCACAGCTTCGGCACAGCTGACGCTCACATCGTCAAGCTCTGGACCGACCACGCCTCGCCCTGGCAGGCCGCCATCATCCGGGCCACTTACCCGCTGATGCGCTGGGTCTTCAAGCAAAAGCTGCACATCCGCCCGGCGCGCGTGGCCTTGGCCGAAGACCGCATCCGCCTGGCCATGGACTGGCTGGACCGCGAAATCGCCGATGGTCGCCAGCACCTGGTGGGCAACCGCCTCACCGTGGCCGACATCACCGCCGCGGCGCTGCTGGCGCCCCTGGCCTGCCCGAGTCAGCACCCGGTGTACGGCGATGCCGCTTACCAAGAGGGCATGAAGCAGGCCGTGGCACCGTGGCGCCAGCGCCCGGCCATGGCCTGGGTGAGGCGGATGTACGACACGCACCGCGGGCAGATGAAGGGTGGCGTGTTCTGAGCACGGCAGCGCTTGGCTTCTCAAACGGTGCTGGCAGAATGGACCGAAAGGAGACTTCTGCCATGAACCGTCAGGAACTGAATGCGCTGCTGGAGAAACTGCACGCCGAACTGGCCGCCAGCCCGCAGGTGGACGACGCCCTGAAGCAGTCCTTGCAGGCCCTGGACCAGGACATCCAGCGGGTGCTGAGCCAGGCATCCACCGAGGCGGCGGCTACGGCATCGACCGAAGCTGGGGATGAGCCCGACATCAACGCCCTGGCCCAGGCCCTGGAGGCCAAGCTCGAAGCCGGTCACCCCTATCTGGTGAACACCTTGCGCGAGTTGATGGACCGCCTGGGCAAGATGGGCATCTGAACCCGCAGTTCAGACCAGGTCAGCCACCAGGCTGGCCGAGATCAGGCTTTGCGTGTACGGATGCTTCGGTGCGCCCAAGACCTGCTGGGCACTGCCGTGCTCGACGATCTCGCCAGCCTTCATCACGATGACCTCGTGCGCCATGGCCGCGACCACCTCCACATCGTGGGTGATGAGCAGGTAGCTCAGGCCACGCTCGCGCTGCAGGCGCTGCAGCAAACCCAGGATCTGCTTCTGGATGGTGACGTCGAGCGCGCTGGTGGGCTCGTCGAGCACCAGCACCTGGGGCTCCAGCACGAGCGCGCGCGCCATGGCCAGGCGCTGGCGCTGGCCGCCCGAGAAAGCGTGCGGGTAGCGCTGCAGCAGGCCCGGGAACTGCGCCTCGCTCAAACCCACTTCTTCCAGCACGGCGATGACGCGCGCCTGGCGCTGCGCGGCCGTCAAGCTGGGCTGGTGGACCTCCAGCCCTTCGCCCACGATTTCTTCCACCGTCATGCGCGGTGAGAGCGAGGAGAACGGGTCCTGGAACACCACCTGCACGGCACGGCGCAAGGGGCGATCGGCCTTGGCGCGGAACTGCCAGTGGCCACCGGCCACGTTGAGTTCGCCCTGGAAAGCTTGCAGGCCGAGCGCGGCCAGGGCCAGCGTCGATTTGCCCGAGCCCGACTCGCCGATCACGCCCAACGTGCGCCCGGCAGGCACCTCGAAGGAAGCGCCCTTGACCGCGTCGAACCAGCCGTGGCTGAACCACCCCGCCAGGCCTGGTTTGGGCACGGGGTAGCGCACGTTCAGAGCGCGACCGGCGATGACCGGCGGCGCAGCGTTCTCGGGCAAGGGCTGCGGGTCGCGCTGCGGGCGGCTGTCCAGCAGCTTGCGGGTGTAGGCGTGCTGCGGCTTGGCAAACACCTCGGCCACCGGCCCGGTTTCGACGATCACGCCGTGCTCCATCACGGCCACGCGGTCGGCGAAGCGGCGCACGAGGTGCAGGTCGTGGGTGATCATCAGCACGGCCATGCCATGCGTGCGCTGCAGCTCGCTCAACAGGCCCAGGATCTGCCCGCGCACGGTCACGTCCAGCGCGGTCGTGGGCTCGTCGGCCAGCAGGATCTGGGGTTGGCAAGCCAGGGCCATGGCGATCATGGCGCGCTGTCGCTGCCCGCCCGACAGCTGGTGCGGGTAGCTCCGTGCGCGGCGCTCCGGCTCGGGGATGCCGGTGGTGGCCAGCAGGGTCACGGCCTTCTCCCAGGCCTGGGCGCGTGGCACGGCCTGGTGCAACTCGATGACCTCGGCGATCTGGTCGCCGATGGAGAACAGCGGGTTGAGCGCCGTCATGGGCTCCTGGAAAATGACGGCGATGTCGCGACCACGCACACCGCGCAGCTCGCGCTCGGGCAAGGTCAGCAGGTCGCGGGGGCCCGGTGTGGCGCCATCGGCGCTGTCCTTGCCGTGGAACATGGCGCGGCCGCTGACGCGGGCATCGGCCACCAGGCGCAAGAGGCTCATGGCCGTGATGGACTTGCCCGAGCCGGACTCGCCCACCAGCGCCAGTTTCTCGCCACGGGCCAGGCTCAGGTTCACGCCGTGCACGACCTCGCGGTCGCCAAAAGCGATGCGCAGGTCCTGCACATCGAGCAGCAGGGAGTCGGTGTTGCGCTCACTCATCGTGCTTCTTCCTTGCGCGGGTCGAGCGCATCGCGCAGGGCGTCGCCCATGAAGGTCAGCAGCAGCAGTGACAGCACCAGCACGGCGAAGGTGGACAGCGAAATCCACCAGGCATCGAGGTTGTTCTTGCCTTGCAGCAGCAGCTCGCCCAGGCTGGGCGTGTCGGGCGGCACCCCCAGGCCGAGGAAGTCCAGCGAGGTCAGCGCCAGGATGGCCGCACTCATGCGGAAGGGCAGGAAGGTGACGACCGGCGTCATGCTGTTGGGCAGGATGTGGCGACGGATGATCTGCCAGTTGCTCTGGCCCATGGCGCGGGCGGCCCGCACGTGGTCGAGCTGGCGGTTGCGCAGGAATTCGGCGCGCACGTAGTCGGACAGGCCGATCCAGCCGAACAGGCTCAGCAACACCAGCAGCAGCCAG
>CAIQIL010000554.1 GCA_903871865.1 uncultured Burkholderiales bacterium | reverse complement strand
GGCATGGTGCTGGCCGCCTCGCATGCCGATGAGAAGGGCACGCCCGGCATCTACGTGCTGGAGCCCCTGGCTGGTGCCCAGCCGGGCATGCGCATCCGCTGATGCGTTGACGTTGGTGGAGGCCAGGGCCGCAGGTGTGCAGCCCGCTTCAGTTCACCAAGGTGTGTTGCACCGGAGCCAGCGACGCAGCGCGCGTTGCGCTTGCTTGCGCGAAGGCTTGCGCCGGGCCATCAACCAGGCGCAAGCAGCCTGCGCGCGGATGTCCTGCGCCACCACCGACTGGTAGCGCCCCAGGGCGACGGTTTCGTCCTGCAGGGTGCCCAAGGCGTCCAAGGCCTTGGCCAGGGCCTGGACATGCGTGGCCTCGTCCTGCGGCGACAGCGAG
Source organism: uncultured Burkholderiales bacterium (assembly GCA_903871865.1). Classification (GTDB taxonomy): domain Bacteria; phylum Pseudomonadota; class Gammaproteobacteria; order Burkholderiales; family Burkholderiaceae_C; genus Aquabacterium. The sequence goes on along the minus strand of CAIQIL010000554.1, from coordinate 7,364 downwards.
GCGAAGATCGAGGAGAAGAGGTCTCGCACATCCCGCAACTGGCGGGCACGGCGGCGCAGGCGGTGGGTCGCGCGCGGCCCCAAATCGCCAAAGCGGCGTGCCGTGCGGGCGCAGTGCCCGTGCCATCGGCGCAAGCCTGCCGACAGCCAGGCCTGTGCGCTCGGTGGTTCGTTCTGGAGCGCGCTTGGTGCCGGTGCGCATGGCGCAGCCGCTGCTGCATCGGCCTCAGCGACCGCCTCGGCGCCTTCGGCCAGCAAGGCCGTCAGCACCTGCAGGCACAGCTCGGTGGCCAGGGTGCTGCGCGCCACGGCCACGGGCGAGGCCGGACCGCCCGGCGGGGCAGGCAGCGAGGGCACAGGCAGGGCTGGCAGGCCCAGTTGCTGCAGCTTGCGTGGGATCCAGGTCAGCGCGTCCTGGTCGCGCCAATGGCCCAGCTGCCGCGCCAGCACCGCGGCATGGCCGCTGGCGGCCTGCAGGGCCAGGTGGGCCACGGGCGACAGGTTCAGCGGCGTGCCATGGGCCTGGGTGTCAGCGACGAAGCGGCCCAGGGCGCGCAGGCGGCGCAGGCCTCGGCGCCACTGGTAGGCCACCGGGGCGGCGGCGGACAGATCGCCTGGATGGCGGTCCGGCAGGCCGGCCAGCTCGCTCATGTGGGCGGTGATGTGGGCCAGGCAGGCCTCGACGCCCGCGCGCCAAGCGGCTTCGGCGCTGAGCGAGGTCAGTCCGGTGGCAGGCAGGCGGGCAGGGCGGGGCTGGAACGACTCTGGCAGCGCGGCACGGGCATCGCCATCGACCACCAGGCGCGCCAGGCGGTCGCCGCGGTGGGCCTTGGTCTGGGTGTCCAGCCAGAGGCCGAAGCGCTGAACCCAGTCGCGCCCTGCGTCGATGACGGCCTGAGGGTGGCCGCTGATGAGCTCGATCTCCAACTCACGCACGGGCACGCTGCGCTGGGCTGAGCCTGTGCCGGCCAGGATGGCGCCTTCGTCCAGGGCCAGTTCGACCACGCCCTCGTGCAGGGTGCCTGCGCCAACGGCCAGCTGCACGCGGGTGCGACGCATGTCGGTGGCGTAGAGCTGCACCAGGCCGCACCGTGCGCCGTCCGCATCCTGCTCGGGCTGCCAGGCCAGCGACTGGCGCAGCGCAGCCTCGGCCGGGCCGCCTGCGTGCAGGCTCAGGCGAGGGGCCAGCGGCTGACCTGCGGGCGGTGGCTGGGTCGCCCGGTTGTCTTCCACGCGGACCATGGTGTGGCTGCCCGCAGCCTTGAGCGTCTGCACCCAGTCGTAGCCCTCGCGGCGCACGCGCAGGGCCGAGCGCGCCTGGGCCAGGCGGCGGTCGGGCGTGTCGAAGTAGGCGGCTTGCAGGATCAGGGGGGCGGGCAGGGCCTGGTCGGGCGCCAGCCGTGCCAGCTCGGCGCGCACGGCGTCCAGCGCTTCGGCCGGGATCTGGAATTTCAGCTCGATTTCTTGCATGGGCGACATTCTCCCGCGTGGCGGCGCGTGCCGGCTAAAATGCCAGGCTGTCTCTTCCTTGACCCTGGACGCACCATGCCGCTCTTCTGGAAACCGTACAAGTCCGACGCGACGCAGTTCATCGACAGCCTCAAGCAGCGTGACCCCCAGCTGGAAGCCCGCCAGCGCGAAGGCCGCTCCCTGCTGTGGGACCGCGCGCAAGACCGCGCCGCCCAGCAGGAGTTCAGCGAAGCCCGCGTGCCCCAGAAGCCCTACGTCTACCAGACCAAGGGCTGAACCCTGCCCGAGGCCGCGCTGTGAACCCCGAGGTGCTGGGCGACGGCGATGCCGCGCTGCAGGCGCTGGACGTCGCGGGTGCGCCTGCGCTGCCCCAGGTCGTGGACCATGTGGCGGTGGCGCGGCTCTATGGTGAGCCGCTGTTCAACCTGCCCACCGACCTCTACATCCCGCCGGACGCGCTGGAGGTCTTCCTGGAAGCCTTCCAGGGCCCGCTGGACTTGCTGCTCTACCTGATCCGCAAGCAGAACTTCAACATCCTCGACATCCCGCTGGCCGACCTCACGCGCCAGTACCTGGCCTACGTCGATCAGATCCGCAAAAGCAACCTGGAGCTGGCCTCCGAGTACCTGCTGATGGCGGCCATGCTCATCGAGATCAAATCTCGCATGCTGCTGCCGCCCAAGAAGACGGACGATGGCGCCGAGCCCGAAGACCCGCGCGCCGAGCTGGTGCGCCGCCTCATCGAGTACGAGCAGATGAAGCTGGCCGCGGCCGGCCTGGACCGCCTGCCCCTGCTGGGCCGCGACTTCCTGCGGGTCGAAGCCCACAGCGACCCGTCCATCGCCGTGCACCACCCGGAGGTCACGGTTGCCGATTTGCGCGAAGCCTGGATGGACATCCTGCAGCGCGCCCGCCTGCACACCCACCACACCATCAGCCGCGAAGAGCTCTCGGTGCGCGAGCACATGGGCATCGTCCTGCGCACCTTGCAGGGCCAGCGCTTCGTCGAGTTCGAAGGCCTGCTCGATGTGACCCGCGGCTCGCAAGTGCTGGTGGTGACCTTCATCGCCATGCTCGAACTGGCCCGCGAGCGCCTCATCGAGATCACCCAGGCCGAGGCCTTTGCGCCCATCTACGTGCGACTGGCCTATCACCCTGTCTGAAGTCGCACTTCGCATAACCTTTTTTGGTTATCCATTGCGTGCTTTTTGCATGGTTCAACACCATTTCTGCGTGATTTTTTAACCCGAAATGGTTAGCATCACCGTGTGAGCATCGGCCTGCGTCCAGGGCGAGCAGTCTGGAGCAAGCAGATGTTGAAGTGTTTTGAAGATGGCGATCATTTTGAGCTGCAAGACAAGCTCGCATTCAAACTGAAGCACAAGTTCCAGGGGCACCCCACGTTGTCTCTGGACAACCTGTGCCGCTTCATCCCCTCATTGCCCAAGGCCCACGTCCACTACTCCAAGGGCCTGCTGCAGACGGGCGACGACTTCGACTCGGCCCCTGTGAGCCATCCCAACGGCTTGTCGATCACGCAGACGATCGAGAACATGCGCACGGTGGACTCCTACATCATGGTGCGCCAGCCCGAGGTGGACCCGTCCTTCGCGGATTTCCAACGGGATCTGGTCAACGACCTCCGGGTGCTGGTCCAGCGCCGTGGGTGGGGCGACCAGATTTCCAACCCCAAGCTCTACCTGTTCGTGTCGTCGCCCAACAGCGTCACACCTTTCCACATCGACCGCTTCTCCAACTTCCTGATGCAGGTCAGCGGCAGCAAGACCGTCACGGTGTTCCCGCCCTGGGACGAGCGGGTGGTCGCGCCGCACGAGGCCGAGCGCCGCATGGCCGACGAAAAAAACCCCAGCTGGAAGCCCGACAGCCAGGCGCTGGGCACACCGTTCCAGCTCGAGGCTGGCGATGGTTTGCACATCCCCTTCGTGGCGGGCCACCATGTCAAGAACGGGCCGCAGGATGTGTCGGTTTCGCTGTCGGTGTTCTTCAACCACCGAGAGACGGCGCACCGCGTGCGCGCGCTGCTGTTCAACCATGCGATGAGGCCTGGGATGGCCAAGGTCGGCTTGGCGCCACGCCCGGTGGGCAAGAACGTGATGCACGACCAGCTCAAATCGCACACCTACCGCGCCGCCTCCTGGATGTTGCGCGGGCTGAACAAGGCCGATTGATGGCGGGGTGATCTGCAGGGCGAGGTGACGGGGCCTGTGCCTGTTGGCGCGGGACACCCTAGAATCAGTGCGACTTCTGGCGGCTTCTGATCCTCCCCGGCACGGTGCCTGGGCTCGGGATGCGCAAGCGCCAAGCCGAGGACCCTGATCACCCATGACCGCCGCCACCGCACCCGCTGCCCGCAAACCCATCACCCTGCACCGCCTGCGCGAGATGCACGCCCAGGGCGACAAAATCGCCATGGTGACGGCCTACGACGCCACCTTCGCCCGCCTGGTCGATGAGGCGGGCGTGGACAGCATCCTGGTGGGCGACTCACTCGGCATGATCGTGCAGGGCCAAAGCAGCACGGTGCCCGTCACCCCCGACGAGATGGTTTATCACACCCGCTGCGTGGTGCGAGGCAACCGCACGGCCTGGGTCGTGGGCGATCTGCCTTTCGGCAGCTACCAGGAAGGCCGCGAGCAGGCCCTGCGCAGCAGCGTGGCCCTGATGCAGGCTGGCGCCCACATGGTCAAGCTCGAAGGCGGCGGCTGGACGCCCGAGACCGTGCACTTCCTCACCGAGCGCGGCATCCCTGTGTGCGCCCACCTGGGCCTGACCCCCCAGAGCGTGCACGCGCTGGGCGGCTACCGCATCCAGGGCCGCGACGCCGCCGGTGCCGACGCCCTGCGCAAGCACGCCCGCGAGCTGGCCGAAGCCGGTGCCGCCATGATGGTGCTGGAGCTGATGCCATCGGCCGTGGCCACGCAGGTCCAGGCCGACAACCCCGGCATGATGACCATCGGGATTGGCGCGGGCCCGGCCACGGCCGGCCAGGTGCTGGTGCTGCACGACATGCTCAACTTCACGCGTGGCAAGCTGCCCCGCTTCGTGCGCAACTTCACCGCGGAAGGTGGCTCGGCCGAAGACGCCGTGCGCCGCTATGTTGCCGCCGTCAAGGACGGCAGCTTCCCCGATGAAGCGCTGCACGGCTACTGAATGCGCCCGACGTCCACATGAAAACCATCCACACCCTCGCCGAGCTGCGCGCCGAGCTGGCCCTGGCCCCATCGCGTCCGGCTTTCGTGCCCACCATGGGCAACCTGCACGAAGGTCACCTGACCCTCATCCGCCAGGCCCGTGCCTTGGTGGCTGGCAGCGGCAACCCGGTGGTGGCCAGCATCTTCGTCAACCGCCTGCAGTTCGGGCCCAACGAAGATTTCGACCGCTACCCGCGCACCCTGGCGCGCGACGCCGAGCTGTTGGCTGGCGCGGGCTGCGACATCCTGTTCGCGCCCGACGAGGCCGAGCTCTACCCCGAGCCACAGGGCTACAAGGTCGTGCCGCCGGATGAGTTGGCCAACCTCCTCGAAGGCGCTTTCCGCCCCGGCTTCTTCACTGGCGTCTGCACTGTGGTGCACAAGCTCTTCAACATCGTGCAGCCGCGCGTGGCCGTCTTCGGCAAAAAGGACTACCAGCAGCTCATGGTGATCCGCCGCATGGTGGCGCAGATGGCTTTGCCCATCGAGATCGTCGGGGGCGAGACTTCGCGCTCTGATGCCGGCCTGGCCCTGTCCTCGCGCAATGGCTACCTCAGCGATGCCGAGCGCGAAGAAGCGCTGACCCTGATCCGCCTGCTGCGTGGCATCCAGTCGCAAGCGCGTGCGGCCCAGGCACTGACGCCCGCCTTGCTGCAGCAGTGGGAAGACGCCGCGATGGCCGAGCTGCGCCAGCGCGCTTGGGCGCCGGACTATGTGATGGTGCGCCGTCAGAAGGACCTGCATCCCGCCACGGCCGAGGAGCTGGCCGCGGGCCTGGGCGCCACGCCGCTGGTCACGCTGGTGGCCGCCAAGATCGGCAACACGCGCCTGATCGACAACCTGGAAGTGTGAGCCGGCGCGCTGGCGTCAGAGCGTGGCCAGGAAGGCCACGACCTCGTCTTGCGAACGCGTGCGCTTCATGGGCGGCAGGCTCTGCCAGATGCGGCGGCCATAAGGCTTGTCGATCAGGCGGGTGTCGCAGATCATGAGCACGCCGTGGTCGGTCTCCGATCGGATGAGCCGACCCGCACCCTGCTTGAGCGCGATGATGGCCTGTGGCACCTGGTGCTGCATGAAGGGGTTGCCGCCTGACTGGCCCAGCAGCTCCAGGCGCTTGGCCAGCACCGGGTCATCGGGCGGCGCGAAGGGCAGCTTGTCGATGACGACCAGCGTGAGCGCATCGCCCTTGACGTCGATGCCTTCCCAGAAGCTGTGGCTGCCCACGAGCACGGCATTGCCGGCGCGACGGAAGTCGTCGAGCAGCGTGGGGCGGGGCGCATCGCCTTGCTGCAGCACCGGGAAGGGGTCTCCGGCTTCCTGGAAGATCTGCTTGAGGCGGTCGGCCGCCCGGGCCACGGCGCGCAGGCTGGTGCACAGCACGAAGGTGCGCCCTCGGTTGGCGCGGATCAGGGGCAGCGCGGCATCGACCACGGCCTCGGTGTGGCCGGCATCCGAGGGCAGGGGCAGGCCCTGCGGCACGTACAGCATGGCCTGGGCCGGGTAGTCGTAAGGGCTGGACCAGGCCGCGCATTCGGCATCTTCCAGGCCCAGGGCCTCGGTGAAGTGACTGAAGTCGTTCTTGACGGCCAGCGTGGCCGAGGTGAACACCCAGGCACGGCGCGGTGGGGGGGCGATGCCGGTGTCTTCGTCGGCATCGGTGTCGTTGCTCTCAGGTGCACGTCCGGCGTGCCCGGCACCGTCGCCACCGGCCATGAGTGCCTGGAGGTCATCGCTGCCATCGTCTGCCGAGTCGCCATCGTCGGTGGCGGCGAAGGCTTGCACCATTTCGGCTTCGTGGGTGGCGTCTTCGGCCGTGGTGTCGGCGCCCTCCGCAGCTGCGGCGGCTGCTGCGCTGGTCTGGGTGCTGGCTTGCGCACCCAGACCCAGCCTTTGCCGGCGGAACACATCGGCCACGGAGATCGGCGTGCGGTGCAACTGCACCCCGTGGCTGCCGACGTCCACCCAGCACAGCTCAGGCTCATGGGCCCGCTCGGGCGCGCCCCAGGCGGCCAGACGCTGTATGAGTTGCTCGGTGCGGCGAAGCAGGTTGGCGAGGTCGGGCCCGCGTTCGGACTGGTGGTCCAGCACCTCGCGCAGGGCGTACAGGGCTTCTTGCAGTTGGTCCACCGTGGGGCGCAGCAGGTGGTCGTTGCCCAGTTGGGGCAAGGCCGTGCGCTGCGTCTGCGGGCCGAAGCACAGGCGCAGGTCGCGGGCGGCACGCTCGACCGGGGCCAGCAGCTCGTTCCAGTGCGCGGCGTCGCGGGCCTGGGCCTGGCCGATGGCCAGGGTGTCGCGCACGAGGTCCAGCACCTGGGCGGTGGACACCGACTCGCCAAAGAACAGCGTGGCCGTGTCGGGCAACTGGTGGGCTTCGTCGAAGACGATGGTCTGAGCGTTGGGCAGCAACTCGGGCACGCCTTCTTCGCGCAGCATCAGGTCGGCGAAGAAGAGGTGGTGGTTGACCACGACAACGTCGGCGTCTTGCGCTTCGCGGCGGGCCTTGACGACGAAGCAGTCGGCGTAGCGCGGGCAGTCGCTGCCCAGGCAGTTCTCGCGGGTCGAGGTGACGCGGGCCCAGATGGCGGCGTGCTCGGGCACGGTGGGGCACTCGGCCTTGTCGCCGTGGGAGCTCAAGGGAGCGAAGCGGTTGATGAGGCTGAGGTCGCGCACCTCTTGCTTGCTG
>CAIQIL010000553.1 GCA_903871865.1 uncultured Burkholderiales bacterium | reverse complement strand
GCGCGACTTCCTCGCCAAGTGAGGCAACGGCCGCTTCAGGCCAGACGCCAGCGCGCCTGCTTCACGGCCGATGCCACCAGGCGGTCCAGCACCGCGTCCAGCTCGGGCTTGGCCAGGCGCTCGCGGTCCGCGCGCTCTGCGCTGAGCTGCTGGTCGGCCAAAGGCAGGGCCAGCTGCTCGGGCACCACCACCATCGCGAAATTGGTGCTCAGGTAAGTGCGCACGATGGGCAAGGCACGGATGCCGCCCAGCGCGCCCGGCGAGGCCGCCAGCAAACCCACCGGCTTGCCCGCCGTGGCGCCCGTGCCCGAAGGCGTGTCACCCTCGGCCTGAACCACCGACAACCAGTCAAAGGCGTTGATGAACAACGGCGTAGGCAGGGCGTTGTACTCGGGATTGGCCAGCAGCACACCGTCGTGCTGGGCCATCCAGTCGCGCAACTGCAAGGCGCCTTGCGGCATGCCCTGCGCCTGCAGCAGGTCGGCATCGAACACCGGCAGGCCCAAGGCCCGCAGGTCCACCGAGGTGGTTTCGGCGCCCAGAGCGCGGGCCTTGTGGGCCGCGAGCTCGGCCAGTTCGCGGTTGAGCGAGCCGGTTCGGGCGCTGCCGGAGATCACCAGCAGGCGGGGTGGGCGTGATGCAGAAGTGGCGGTCATGGATGGCTTTCAGCGAGACAAATGACGAAGCGGGATCAGGCCGAGAATTTTGCCGTGACGGCGGCCACGCGGGCACCGAACAGGCGGGCCGTTTCCAGATCGCCAGGGAGCATTTCGTCAGGGCTGGCGTCCGACGGGGTCGAGGCCATGGCGCCGCTGAACGAGGCCACGTAATTCACATCGTTGCGCGTGGCGGCCTTGCTGTTGCTTGGCATGATGCCGGTGCCCACCCAGATCATGCTGTGCTGCTGCGACAGGGTGAACAGGTAGTGCAGGGTCGAGAGCTTGTCGCCGTTCATCGAGGCCGAGTTGGTGAAACCGGCCGCGATCTTGTCCTTCCATTGCTGGGTGTACCAGGGCTTGGAGCTGGCATCGATGAACTTCTTGTACTGCCAGGGCACGCTGCCCATGTAGGTGGGGGCGCCGAAGACGATGGCGTCGGCCGCGGCCAGGGTGTCCCAGCCGCCCTCGGGCAGATTGCCCTCTTTGTCAACGGCCAGCAGGGTGCCGCTCGCGCCTTGCGCCACGGCCTCGGCCATGCGCTGGGTGTGGCCGTAGCCGCTGAAATAGACGATGACGATGTTCTTGCTCATGGTGTTTCCAATCAAACAGGGTTGGACAAAGGAAAAGGGACGGGCCAGTGTGGCCCTGTCAAAAAAGACACACGGAACGTGGGCCAAAGGGCTGCAAACCCGCTAACCTTCGCCCATGTTCAGTTACCGACACGGCTTCCACGCGGGCAACCACGCCGATGTGCTCAAGCACATGGTGCTGGTGCAGATGCTTGAGCACCTGCTGCAAAAAGACAAACCTTTCTGGGTGATCGACACCCACGCTGGCGGCGGCATCTACGACCTCACCAGCGGCTACGCCACCAAGAGCGCCGAAGCGGACTCGGGCGTCAACACGCTCTGGCCCTTGCGCAACAAGAAGGCCACGCCCGAAGCGGTCAAGAGCTACCTGGCCCAGGTGGCGGCGCTCAACAGCGGCGACACCCTGCAGTGGTACCCCGGCTCGCCCCAACTGGCCGCGCAGATGCTGCGCCAGGGCGACCACCTGCGCCTTTACGAGCTGCACCCCACCGAGATCAAGCTGCTGCGCGGCCACTTCGAGTCGGTGCGGCGCGGCGTCAGCATCGAAGAAGCCGACGGCTTCAACGGCCTGCGTGGCATCCTGCCGCCCCCGCCCAAGCGGGGCTTGGTCCACATCGACCCGCCTTACGAGGCGAAGGAAGACTACAAGCGCGTGCTGCAGACGCTGAAAGAGGCCATCCCGCGTTTCGCCACGGGCACCTACGCCGTCTGGTACCCCGAGGTGGCGCGCATGGAATCGCAGCAGTTCGGCGCCCAGCTCAAACGCCTGGGTGGCTCGCTGGAAAAGGTGGACTGGCTGCACGCCACGCTGCGCGTCAAGGGTGCCGAAAAGGGCGGCCTGGGCCTCTACGGCAGCGGCATGTTCATCGTCAACCCGCCGTGGACGCTCTACGACCGCCTGGCCGAGGCCCTGCCGTGGCTGGTCGAGACCCTGGGTGTGGACGACTACGCCGCCTACACCCTGGAAGCACAGCAGAGCTGACACCTCGTTCCCCTCAGGCGGCCAGGTCGAAGACCAGCACTTCGGCCTGCTCACCGCCTTGCAGCGTGAGCAAGGCCTCGCCTTCCAGCTTGAGCGCATCGCCCGCCTTCAGCGCCTGGCCATTGGCCACGATGGCACCGCGGGCCACGTGCACATAGGCCTTGCGGGCGGGGTTCAGCGCCAGCTCGGCGCGCTCTTCGCCATCGAACAGGCCCACGCGCAAGCTCGCATCCGCATGGATGGTCACCGAGCCCTCGCTGCCGTCGGGCGAAGCCACCAGGCGCAGGCGACCGCGCTTGTCGGCATCGCTGAAATTCTTCTGCTCGTAGCTGGGCGCGCCGCCCTTGTCGGTGGGCTCGATCCAGATCTGCAGCAGGTGCACGGGGTCGCGCAGGCCCTGGTTGAACTCGCTGTGCATGATGCCTTTGCCGGCGCTCATGCGCTGCACGTCGCCGGGCAGGATGTCGGCGCCATTGCCCAGGCTGTCCTTGTGGCTGAGCTTGCCTTGCAGCACGTAGGTGACGATTTCCATGTCGCGGTGGCCGTGCATGCCGAAGCCGCGGCCGGCCGCCACCACGTCGTCGTTGATGACGCGCAGCGGGCCGAAACCCATGTGGGCCGGGTCGAAGTAATCGGCGAAGGAGAAGCTGTGGAAAGACTGCAGCCAGCCGTGGTCGGCAAAGCCGCGTTGTTCGGAAGTGCGCAGGGTCAGCATGGTGGTCATCCTTCTTCAAGTGGCCGGGACGGGGCGCCTGGTGCACCGTGTCCATGGGTTCCACTGTAGGTGGGCGAGGTGCCGCGACGTGTGCACGCGACTGATGGCATCATTCAAACCGTTTGAATGAAGAAGGCCCTTCGGCCCACGCCATGTCCGACCGCCACCCCCACCAGCACCACGCGCTGTCGCCCGACGCCCTGCAGATGGTCGTCACCATCGCGCGCACGGGCAGCTTTGCCGCCGCCGCCCGCGAGCTGGGCAAGGTGCCCTCGGCCCTGACCTACAGCGTGCGCCAGCTGGAAGACGCGCTCGATGTGCTGCTGTTCGACCGGCGCAGCCGCCAGGCCCGCCTGACCGCCGCCGGGGAGGAACTGCTGCGCGAAGGCACCCTGCTGCTGCAGCAGATGGACGCCGTGGCCAACCGCGTGCGGCGCGTGGCCTCCGGCTGGGAGACCGAGCTGACCATCGCGGTGGACAAGGCGATCGCGCCCCACGCCGTCTTCGACCTGATGGAGGCTTTCCTGAGCCTCAAGCCGCCCACGCGCCTGCGCATGCGCAGCGAGGTCATGACAGGCACCTGGGAGGCCCTGGCCTCGGGCGAAGCCGACCTGGCCATCGGGGTGTCCAGCGAACGCGCATCGGGCCCGGACATCCGCTGCGAGCCCATCGGCGAGCACCACTTCATCCTGACGGTGGCACCCCACCACCCGCTGGCCGCAGCCGCTGAGCCCCTGAGCCCCGCCACCGTGGCCGAGCACCGCATCATCGCCGTGGCCGACACCGCCAAGCGGATGGAACCCATGACGGTGGGCATCCTGCCCGGCCAGGACGTGCTGACCCTGCCGTCGATGTCGGCCAAGCTGGAGGCGCAATTGCGTGGCATGGGCATCGGCTACCTGCCCGAACGCATGGTGCGACCGCACCTGGCCAGCGGCCGCCTGGTGCACAAAAAGGTCGAAGGCCCGCCGCGCGTCATCCGAGCCCACTACGCCTGGCGCCAAAGCGTGGCCCAGCCCGGCATGGCCTTGACCTGGTGGCTGCACCAATTGGCCAGCACCAAAACACGCCAGGCCCTGCTGGACCTGCACGAAGGACTGCTGCTGTGATGGCCTGCGCGATGCCTACCGTGCTCGCGCTCTACCGCGGGCGCTTTGCCCCCTCGCCCACCGGCCCGCTGCACGCAGGCTCGCTGGTGGCCGCCTTGGCCAGCTGGCTGGACGCCCGCGCGCACGACGGGCAATGGCTGGTGCGCATCGAAGACGTGGACACACCGCGCTGCATGCCCGGCGCGGACAGGCTCATCCTGTCGCAACTGGCCGCCTGCGGTCTGCTGCCCGATGCCCCGCCCGTGTGGCAAAGCCAGCGCAGCGCGCTCTACCAGGCCGCGCTGGACACGCTCATTGCCCAGGGCCAGGCCTGCGGCTGCGCCTGCACACGCGCCGACATCGCCCGCGCGCACGAGGCCGCCGGCCTGCGCAAGGAGAAGCATGGCGAGCTCGTCTACCCCGGCACCTGCCGGCCGGACGCCCAGGGCGCACAACCTGGGCTGCTGGGACGCACCCCCCGTGCCTGGCGCCTGAAAGTGCCCACCGGAGAAGCCGGCCTGAGCCACTGGAGAGACCGCCGCCTGGGCCCGCAATCACAGGCGCTCGACACCGCGGTGGGCGACTTCGTGGTCAAGCGCGCCGACGGCCTGTGGGCCTACCAGCTGGCCG